>NZ_CP087114.1:1200000-1500000 GCF_022559585.1 Bartonella machadoae | reverse complement strand
CTTTAGCAATGGATTTTCAGAAGATGATGATACAGAAGATAAAGATTCTGCCTTAGATGGTGGTGCTTTTGCAATTTATACCGAAGTTTTTAAGGATGGTATACAGAACATCTTTGCAGAAGGAAATGCAAGTGAGGTTATGCTCTATGATAGAGCTACACAGCAAGTCTATGCTGATGGATATGTGGATACTCTAACAATTCATCATCAAGCAAAATCATGGGTCTATTTGGGTGCGGTATTACATAAAGAGACAGTTATTAATGATTTTGGCAGTATCTATATCTACGCTGGTAATAATAAAGATATTACTGAAGTAGAAGAAATTATTTTAAAGGGAGAAGATACAAAATTATACCCTATCGCTACTGAAGGTAACGGCAAGAGAGCAAAAATTAAGATTGAGAATTTAAGCGGAAATGGTAGAGTTGCTTTTATATCTACAGGGGGTGATGATTACTATTCTCAGCTTAACATTGATCACCTTTCAGGCAATTTACATTTTGATTTCAATGTCGATTTTGCCAATCAACGTAGTGATTACCTTTTTATTAAAAAGAGTAGCTCAGGTCATCATACAATAAGTGTTGTTGACACTGGGGTTGAAATTACAAATCCTTTCCACAAAAAGTTGCAATTAGTTTCTGATCGCAGCGGAAATGCTCATTTTTCTCTAACAAATAGCTTTGGTGAAAAAATCAGAACCATTGATGCTGGAACCTACACATATAGTTTAAAACACAGCACAAATAAGGATACCGGTAAAATTTGGTATCTAGATGCGAATTACGCCCTTGATCGTACAAACAATCCTTTGTTTTTAGCTTCTAGCTCTAAAACATCGAGTGCTCTACTCTTGAATGTTCTCACAGAATTCACTGTTGAGAAGAATATGGTTATTTCTATTGCGGATCCTAACTTTAATAGCCTTAGTGAGGGGATCAATGTTCTTGATAATCATAATGCAGAATCTTCGATTAATAATACGGTTAGAGATGGTGGAAGGATTTATGTTTATAATGGTGGTTTTAATCTCTATACCACAATTGAGAATGGCGGTATTGAGATTATTGAGTCACAAGGTCTTTCACAAGAGACTACTGTCTATAGAGGCGGGCAACAAAGAATTAAAAATGGAGGAAAAGCTGAAGGGACTAAAATTCATGGTGGTCAGCAATTCGTTTCAGGAGGAGTTGATATCAATGGTGAGATAGTGAGGAGCAGCGCTTATAATACTGTAATTTCTGGTCAAAATGGAGGGATAGGATATCAGAACGTTTATGATGGCGGGATGGTTTTTGAAACCAAGATCATGGAAGAAGGAGTACAAAATCTTTACATAGAGGATGAGTCAAAGAATTATAGCAGTTCTGCATTTAACACCGAAGTTTTTTCTGGTGGAGAACAAAATGTTCTCGTAGGAGGTGAAGCTATTGGAGTTGTATTATACGGGACAGCTGTCCAGAAAATAGAATTAGGTGGATATGTAAAAAATCTGACAGTTAATGATCAAGCAAAATCATGGTTACATCATGGTGCAACATTAGAGGGACGCACAATTGTTAATGATTCTGGACGAATTTATCTTTATGCTGGTACTGATCAATCTCGTACGGAAGTAGAAAAAATTATTTTAAAGGGAAAAGATGCCAAATTATACTCTATCGCTTCTCCTATTGATGGTGAGAGTTCCTTGATTGAAAATTTAAGTGGTAATGGCAGCGTTATTTTTACTTCTAGTATCTTTGAACCACATTATTCTCGACTTGAGATCCATGATCTTTCAGGTAATTTACATTTTAGGTTTAATACTGATTTTGCCAATAAACGCAGTGATTATCTCCTTATCAGAAAAGGTACAGGTCATCACAAAATAAGCATTATTGATTCTGGTATTAAAATAACCAATTCTTCTCTCATAAATCAGGATTTAATTTTTGAGCTTGATTTAATTCATGATCAAGGCGGAAAAGCACATTTTACTTTGACAGATTTTTCTGGTGAAGAGATTAGTGCTATTGATAATGGGGTCTACATATATGCCCTAAAGAAGAAAAATCATCATAAAGGAAATATTTGGTCTTTGTTTGCGGTTCACATTGATAACGTACCACGTAGGGGAAGGTTTTCCCGACATTTAAATCAAAAGCAATCGGTTTCTTTTCTTTCAAAAATATCCTCTCCGATAGATCAGACAAATAGCTCTCTTTCTTCTGAGGAGCAACAACAGTCTGTTGTTTCTACGGATGCGGCATCACTAGCTGATCAGATACTGCTACGCCCAAGCAATCAAGATCAACTTCCTTCACAATTAACTGAGACGTTATCCGTTTCTGATTTTTTAACCACTCCCTCTACGGATGCGGTGTTGTCACTGTCTGTGGCCCCTCAATTCATTTTTCACAATGAGTTGCAAACTGTGCGTGCGGGGCGAGGAATGCTAGAGAGAAGTAAAAAACATTCTGCTCTATGGGCATCTGCAATCAAGAGTAAAGAGAGTGTTTCTACAGGTCATCTAGATTTTAAGCTGGAGCAGACGGGTGTTGTGTTAGGTCTCACCGCTTTCAGTGAGCTGACAAATGGAGATTTTTATCTTGGTGGGTTTGGCAGTTATGATCAAGCACGTGTTGCTCATGCCCGAGGTGGTACCAGTAGCGTAAATACCTATGGCATTGGAGCTTATGCAAGCTACTTTTCTCATAGTGGCTGGTATTTAGACAGTATTTTGAAATATAATCATTATCAAAATGCTCTGAAGGCAGTTTCAACCAATGGTTTAGACATTGAAGGGAATTATAAGCAACGGGCGGTGGGGGCGTCCTTTGAAGGGGGGTATCGTATGAAAATGGCGCAGAGCAGTTGGATGCAGCCTTATGCACAATTCACATGGTTGCGCGCTGAGGGTAAGGAAATCACCCTTTCGAATAAGATGATGGGTACTATCAGCCCCCTTACGTCATTGCGCAGTGAGGTTGGTTTATCTTTAGGGTATGAATTTGGTTCTAGTCTAGATTCCTCATCGATAGCGTACATTACGGCAGCATGGTTGCGTGAGAATAAAAATGATAACCACACGACGATTAATAAACACCATAAATTTATCACCGATTTATCAGGGGATGCAGGTAAATTAGGAATTGGTTTGAGCAGTTTAGTGAGTGATAAATTAAAGCTTTATGCGGAAGCGCATTATGTCAAAGGGCGCAAGGTAAAGCAATTACTCCAAGGGACCTTGGGTGTGCGCTATAGTTTTTAAATGTAGTGGTTCTTTACTCTTTGATAAAAAAGTTTTGGAAAGACATGAAAAAGATACCGTAGGTACGCGGTCTTATGTTCTCGATTGAATACAGATTTTAATGAAATATAAAAAGCTATTTTTTATAATATTAATAATGTGTTAAAGATAATTCTTAAAATTTTAGGTTGAAAAAATATTTTGCAGAGCTAATTACGTTTTATGTCTACTCAGACGTGAAGGGGAAGGATATAGCTATGCAATATAAGTGGAAGTTAAGCTGTTGGATGCTCATGGTCAGTAGCTGTTTTGGGCAAGCCGCAGCGGGTGGTGAGACGCGGTCTTTTTGTCAGTCTTCAAACTATGGTAAAAATAAAAAAGAATTTTATGTCCAATATAATGGGGGTATGAGGACAAAAGGGTGCACAAATATTACAGCATCTAAAAATGACGTTATGTTAGAGATGAGTGGTGGAACAAGCTCTTTTGAAAAACTGAGTAGTGTTAAAGGCGTTGAAATATTAATAAACAAAGTAGGGGAAGAAGGTAGCAAGAATGAGAGTAATGCCGAACAGTATGTGCAAGAAAATAATATTATAGGGCGGAAAAGTCCTGAACTGATCTTTATTAAGGATGGAGCAAGTCTGGAAAATTATGTACTTAATAATAATGGTAAAGCTTACTTTTCAAATGATGGTGAGACAGATAAACCTGGGCGCTCTATCAATAATACCGTGAGAGATGGTGCAGAGATTTATGTTTATGCAGGAGGTCTCAGTGAGAATAGCAAAATTGAACATGGTGGAACAGAAAGTATTTATGCTTCAAAAGGAAAACAAGGTCTTTCAAAGAATGCTGTTGTTCAGGACGGTGGTCAACAAAGTGTTAGGGATGGGGGAAAAGTAGAGGGAACAAAAATTTATGGTGGTAAGCAGCTTGTTTTCGGAGAGGGGGAGGTTGAAGGACAAACGAAAGGTAGCAGCGCTTTTAATACTGTAATTTATGGTCAAGATGAAGCACGGGGGCGGCAAGAGGTATATGATGGGGGAAGTGTTTGGGATACAGAAGTTATGCATGGAGGTATACAAGAGATTGCCAAAAAAGCGCAAAGTGCAAAAAATGGTGGTTCTGCATTTGATACTAAAGTTTTTGGGGGTGGTGAACAGCATGTCTTAGCTGGAGGAAAAGCTATTAATGTTGTTTTAAGTGAAACGGCTACTCAGGAAGTCTATGCAGATGGATATGTAAAAAATTTGACAATGAATGATGAAGCAAAATCATGGGTGCATGCAGGAGCAACATTAGAAGGTAAAACACTTGTAAATCATTCTGGGCAGCTTCATCTTTATGCTGGAAATGATCAACACCATACTATCGCAGAAGATATTGTTTTAAATGGACAAGATACAAAACTCTATTCCATTGCCGAAGAGTTTGACGGAAAAAGTTCTGTCATTCAAAAATTAAGTGGGAATGGGAGTGTTATTTTTGCGTTTACGGGTTCTGATCCCTATTATTCTCAACTTCATGTTAATAATCTTTCAGGAAGTTTACGTTTCGAGTTTAATACCACTCTTGCTCATAATCGTGGCGATTATCTTTTCGTTGGAAAAGGGGCAGGGAAGCACACAATTAGTGTTGCTGACTCTGGAGTTGAAATTACAGATCCTTTTTCAAATAAGCGTGATTTAATTACAGATCAGAGCGGTGAAGCTGATTTTACTTTGACAGGTTTGATTGGTGAAAAAATTAATGCGATCGATGGTGGGACATATATGTATGGTTTAAAACAGAGAAAGGATGAAAATGGAAAAGTTTGGTTTTTGTCCGCGGATCGTATTAGTGGACCAGATCCTTCAGGTCCTGATCCAGAAGATCCATCTGCTCCTATTGGGCCATCAACGACTCCTTCAGTTGATGCCGTACTTTCTACAGCTGTAGCTTCTGGACTTATTTTTAATAATGAGTTGGACATTATACGTACTGGAAGAGGAGTTTTGGATCAAAATAGGAAAAATACAGATTTATGGACTTATGCGATCAAGAGCAGAGAACGCGTTGCTACAGGTCATACGCATTTTAAACTTGAGCAAACAGGTATAGTGCTTGGTATTGATCATTTAAATGAACTAACCCATGGAGATCTGTATGTTGGTGGTTTTGGGAGTTACGACAAAGCACGTGTTGTTCATAAACGAGGTGGAGATAGTGACGTAAGCAGTTATAGCATTGGAACTTATGCAACTTATTTTGATAATCGCGGATGGTATATGGATGCTATTTTAAAATATAATTATTATCGGGATAATCTGAAAGCTCTTTCAACGAATGGTTTAGCTATTCAAAGCGATTATAATCAGTCAGCGATAGGTGGGGCATTTGAAATTGGCTGTCGTTTTGAGCCAGCACAAAGCACTTGGATGCAACCTTATATACAACTAACGGGTTTGCAGGTTCAGGGTAAAAAAATCAAACTTACCAATGGAATGGTCGGTAATATTAATCCCTTAACTTCATTCCGTAGTGAGGTTGGATTAACTGCAGGGCATAAGTTTGTTTTTGGTGCTGAGACTTCCTTAACAGCTTATATTATGGCCGCTTGGTTGCGTGAGAATATCAGTAATAATCATACAACAATTAATAACCAGCATAGATTTATTATGGACTTGTCTGGAAATGCAGGAAAATTGGGAATTGGTTTAAACAGTTTTGTCAATGATAAACTAACACTTTATGCAGAAGCACATTATTTGAAAGGGCATAAGATTAAGCAGTCACTTCAAGGTCTTCTAGGGGTACGCTATACTTTTTAAAGATGTATTTCATTAAACTGACAAGTGTAATTATTATACAACTTAAAACGCAATATTCAGATTAACTCGGTTGATTGAAAATATTGTTGATAAGATTATACTCTGTTAAAAGCTATTATTTCTTTTTCTATTATTGAATAGGATTGCAAGTTGTATCTTATATTTAAGATGCAACTTGAATTTTATAAAATTATATTTTCTTAGATTAGCATATTCTTTTTTATTTTACACAACTATAAATTGCAATAAAATAAAAAATACACTTAAAAGTTGTGTTTAGACATAAATAAAACACATTATGATACAATCTACAGCAGGTCACCTGCGAAATTGCAGGATGTTTGTCTAATGATTGAGAGTGGAGAATAAATTATGCGACATAAATGCAAATTAAGTTTTTCAGTATTAATGATCAGTAGTTGTCTGGTGCAAATTGCAAGTGCATTTGAGAGTAATGAGGAGGAGCTAGCTCATATGATGAGGATGAGAAATGGGGAGACAATCACGAAAGACTCACCACATGTTATATCTCTTTTCAATACTAATCTTACAATCGAAGATGGCGGTATAGAGATTGTTGAAAATGGTGGAATTTCTACGTATTCTACTGTTAATAAAGGTGGAATACAAGTGGTTACGCGTGGAGGAACTGCTGCAGAGACTAAAGTCGTTGGTGGTAAACAGTTTGTTTTCGAAGAAAAAAGTTTTAATCCTGAAATTGTGGAGAAGAGAAGCAGTGCTCATAATGTTACAGTTTCTGGTAAAGATGGAGTTTTAGGACAACAAAACGTGTATGATGAGGCGTGGGTTTGGAAGACAAAAGTGGGGAAAGATGGAGAACAAAATCTTTACATGGGACAAAGAAAAGAGGGGGGAAAATCAATGAGTGCTGTGGTTTCTGAGAACGGTCGACAACATGTTTTAATGGGAGGGGAATCTTATGATACTACTCTGCAGGATCAAGCTGTTCAAGTTGTCTATCCTGGTGGCATTGTGGATGGTCTAACCATCAATGACTCTGCTAGATCGTGGTTACATGTTGGTGTACAAGACGTCGATGGAGAAGTAAAGGTTAACGGTGAAGGATGTCTTTATTTATTTGCTGGTGATGTTACAAATCATATCACAAAAGACAAACTTACTTTGCAGAAAATAACTGGTGATATATTATTTTTGCCTGGTGAGCGGAAACCTAACGAAAAACCTTGGATTAATATTGAAAATTTAAGTGGTGAGGGAGGGACTATTATTTTTACTTCTATTCCATATGATCGACGTCATGTTTTACTCCATGTTGAGCAACTTTCAGGGGATTTACATTTTAAGTTCAATCTTAGTGATATAGGTGATGGTAGTGATTATTTATTGATTGATGAGGGTGCTGGCAATCATAAAATAAGCGTTACCGATTCTGGTGCTGAAATCACGGGTTATTTGTCACAAAAGAATGGTTTGCTCGCAGAACGTAGTTTGATTACTGATAGAAGTCAAGATGGAGGTGCTGATTTTACTTTAGTAGATCACTCTGGTAAAAAAATTGAATCGGTTGATGGTGGGGCTTTTATGTATGGTTTATATAAAAGAGAAAGGAGCGCTGATTCCAGTGGTGATGCTACAATTTGGTATTTAGGTATGGCGAATGGTAGATCAAGTTCTTCGGAGACTTCTTCTCTGCGTGTAAGTAAGAAACCCAAAGTAACTACTTTTTCATATGATTTACCTACGGACGGGGGAACGAGATCGCAGTCTTCTCGGAATAATGGAAAGCGCTATCCCCAACCACGACCTCCACGGCATTTGAAAGAGCAACAACTTCCTGTATTATCTCTAGGAAATCAAGCTCCTGAGTTAGCACGTTCTGCAAACCATCATCCTTCTGAGGAGCAACAACAGTCTGTCGTTTCTACGGATGCGGCATCACTAGCTGATCAAATGAGTGTGCGTCCGAGTAATCAACACCAACTTCCTTCACAGTTAACTGAGACGCTATCCGTTTCTGATTTTTTAACCACTCCCTCTACGGATGCGGTGTTATCACTGGCTGTGGCTCCTCAATTCATTTTTCACAATGAGTTGCAAACTGTGCGTGCGGGGCGAGGAATGCTAGAGAAAAATAAAAAAAGTTCTGCTCTATGGGCATCTGCAATCAAGAGTAAAGAGAGTGTCTCCACAGGTCATCTAGATTTTAAGCTGGAGCAGACGGGTATCGTGTTAGGTCTCACAGGTATCAGTGAGTTGACAAATGGAGATTTTTATCTTGGTGGTTTTGGCAGTTATGATCAAGCACGTGTTGCCCATGCACGAGGTGGTACCAGTAGCGTAAATACCTATGGCATTGGAGCTTATGCGAGCTATTTTTCTCATAGTGGCTGGTATCTAGATAGTATTTTGAAATACAATCATTATCAAAATACTCTGAAGGCAGTTTCAACCAATGGCTTAGATATTGAAGGGAATTATAAGCAGTGGGCAGTGGGAGCATCCTTTGAAGGGGGGTATCGTATGAAGATGGCGCAGAGCAGTTGGATGCAGCCTTATGCACAATTCACATGGTTGCGCACTGAGGGTAAGGAAATCACCCTTTCTAATAAGATGATTGGCGATATCATCCCCCTTACGTCATTGCGCAGTGAGGTTGGTTTATCTTTAGGGTATGAATTTGGTTCTAGTCTAGATTCCTCATCGATAGCGTACATTACGGCGGCATGGTTGCGTGAGAATAAAAATGATAACCACACGACGATTAATAAACACCATAAATTTATCACCGATTTATCAGGGGATGCAGGTAAACTAGGAATTGGTTTGAGCAGTTTAGTGAGTGATAAATTAAAGCTTTATGCGGAAGCGCATTATGTCAAAGGGCAAAAGGTAAAGCAGTTACTCCAAGGGACCTTGGGTGTGCGCTATAGTTTTTAAATATGGTTGTGCTTTGATTTTGCTCTTGAGGTATTAGAGAAGAAAAATACGCAATATTTAGGGAGCGTTTTTAGGATAATTCGTTTTTGTGCAAAAGCTGCACATTTCTGCTGCGTATCATTTCTCTTGTATTTTTTCTCCTGTTGAAGAGTTCTTTTGAACAAAAAATATTTTAGCTGATACAAAGGCTTCAATAAGAGGGATGATGGTGCTATGATGAAGATCAGATAAAAAGAACATTTATATTATTTACTGAAATTCACACCTATCAATTTACATATTTTGAAATTTTCTGCGGATTTTTGTACAGACTCTTGGCAAAAGTCTTTCTGCTTGCTATAGAAGAGACAAAGAATGTCATAAACACAATAAAGGTAATCAAATGGCTATAGAGCGTACTTTTTCGATGATTAAACCGGATGCAACACGACGTAATTTGACGGGAGCAATTACCAAAATGCTTGAAGATGCGGGGCTTCGTGTTATTGCTTCTAAGCGTGTGTGGATGAGCCAACGTGAAGCTGAAAAGTTTTATGCAGTGCATAAAGAACGTCCATTTTTTGGTGAGCTGGTTGAATTTATGTCTTCTGCTCCAACGGTTGTACAGGTTTTAGAAGGCGAAAATGCCATAGCTAAAAACCGTGAAGTGATGGGGGCTACAAATCCTATGGATGCGCAAGAAGGAACAATTCGTAAAGTGCATGCGTTGTCGATTGGCGAAAACTCTGTTCATGGTTCAGATAGTGCAGAAACAGCAAAAACAGAAATTGCTTTTTGGTTTTCTGAAATAGAAATTGTTGGTTAATAAAAATATCGCTGAAAAGAAGAAAGCCTCAAAACACAGGGTTTTGAGGTTTTTCTAATGGGATGATAAATTTCCTATAAAAGGTATGTTAAGCTTATTATTTTCATGTGATGACATGTTTTAAACCCGCACGAAAATAATCCCACCCTGTCCACAATGTGAGGAGAGCGGAAATCCATAACATCGTGATGCCAAATTCTGTTGTGTGCGGGATAATTTTATTACCAGCTGGTCCCGCCAAAAGAAAAACAATGGCGATCATTTGTACAAAAGTTTTCCACTTTGCAAGACGAGAAACAGGAACGCTTACTTTCAATTCAGCTAAATATTCACGCAATCCTGATACAAGAATTTCTCGGCAAAGAATAATGATGGCAGCCCATAGGGTCCATCCAGCAATTGTACTATCTGCGGCAAGTAAAAGCAAACAGGCAGAGACGAGAAGCTTATCTGCAATTGGATCTAACATGCGACCAATATTAGAGGTTTGTTCCCAAATACGGGCAAGGTAGCCATCAAGAAAGTCAGTGATAGATGCAATAATAAAAATAGAAACAGCCGTCCAACGTGCAATATCGCTTGATTGTAGTCGTCCTTCTAGAAAAAAGCACGCAACAACCATTGGCACTGCAATAATCCGTGCATAAGTTAAAATATTTGGAAAAGAAAAAGTATGATTTTTCATAGAGCTCTTTTCAATTCTTTTTAAGGATATGGTTTGTTTTATAAACGTAACAAGGCAAAGACCACGAAACAAGCTTATTTTTCATTAAAATGGTTATAAATTTTTTGTGCAATAGTGATGGAAATTCCTGTAACTTTTATTAAATCTTCAGGTGAAGCACGAGCAACGGCTTTAGCACTTCCAAAATGATGAAGTAATGCGCGCTTCCTTGTTGGACCAATATTGGCGATTTCATCAAGTGGATTTTTGAATATTTCCTTTTTACGTTTTGCTCTATGTGTTCCAATTGCAAAACGATGCGCTTCATCACGTAGACGTTGCAAGAAATGCAGAATAGGCTCACGTGGAGAAAGCGTAAAGGGTATTTTGCCTTTTATAAAAAATCGTTCACGTCCCGCGTTACGATCAATACCTTTCGCTATCCCAACGACAGTGATCAGATCATCCAATTTTAATTCAGAGAGTATTTTATGCACACTCTTTATTTGCCCTTCACCACCATCAATTAATATGAGATCAGGCCAGAGAGGAAAAGAATCTCTACTTTTGCTTTTTATGTCATTACATTTATGAGGTAGACCATGCTCTTTGATAAGACGTGAAAATCTTCGTTTTATAACTTCTTTCATCATACCAAAGTCATCACCAGGTGTGATATCGGTTGAGCAGATGTTAAATTTACGATATTGACTTTTAATAAATCCTGTTTGACCTGCGACAATCATTGCACCTACTGCGTTTGTTCCCATAATATGAGAATTGTCATAGACCTCTATACGGCATGGAGTATGAGGGAGTTGGAATATTTCAGCAAGCCCTTGAAGTAATTTTATATGTGTCGTTGTTTCAGCAAGTTTGCGTCCAAGTGCTTCATGCGCATTGATATAAGCATGATTAACAAGAGTTTTACGTTCACCTTTTTTGGGTAAAGAGAGAAGTATTTTTTGATTTGCTTTTAAACTGAACGCCTCTGTAAGAAGTTCTTTTTCTTCGATTTTTTCAGATAAAAGAATAAGTTTGGGAAGAGGTTTATCATCATAGAATTGGGCAAGAAAACTCGCTAAAATTTCCGTACAAGAAAAAGAGGGATCTGCTTTAGGAAAATAGGCTCTGTTTCCCCAATTTTGTCCCATGCGAAAAAAGAACACTTGAATGCAAGTCGCTCCCTCTTTTTGCGCAATTGCGAACACATCTGCTTCTTGTACTGTTTGTGGGTTAATGCCTTGATGACTTTGTATATGAGAGAGAGCTGATAGGCGATCACGATAGGCAGCGGCTTGTTCAAAGTCAAGCTTTTCAGCGGCTTTATGCATTGCTTGAACCATATTATTTTTAACAGATTGGCTTTTTCCTGACAGGAAATTTTTTGCTCCTTTCACCAATTCTCTATAATCACTGTCAGTAATTTCACCGGTACAAGGTGCAGAACATCGCTTAATTTGATAAAGCAAACAGGGGCGTGTACGGTTTTCAAAAACAGCATCGGTACAAGTTCGTAATAAAAAGGCACGTTGTAAAACATTGATTGTTTGTGTTACAGCACCTGGAGAGGCAAAAGGACCAAAATAGTGGGCTTTTCTTGTTCGAGCACCACGATGTTTGTAAAGTGCAGGTGCATGATGATCATCAGTGATCATGATATAAGGAAAACTTTTATCGTCACGCAGGAGTACATTAAAACGCGGATGGAATCTTTTTATGAGATTAGCTTCTAGAAGGAGTGCTTCTGTTTCCGTGTGCGTTACGACAAATTCCATATGATATGTCGCATGAATCATACGGGCAATACGGTTATTGTGTCCTTGTTCACGCGTATAGTTTGAAACGCGTTTTTTAAGATTGCGCGCTTTACCAACATAGAGAACATCACCTTTCTCATCAATCATTCGATAAACGCCAGGCTTATGCGGCAGGTGTTTGACAAACTCTTGTATGAGTTTGGCACCTTTAAATTGAAGTTTATCATTTTCTTGATTGGCGTTGTTCCATGGTATATGAGAGAGAAAAGGAGTTTTTTCTTTTTCATTTTTAGAACAAGCTGTGTTGTTTTTCAGGATCATTCAGTTCATCCGAAAGTGTTTTCTGATTTCATATAAAATACTCTTATCTATGAAGTTCTATTATAGAAGTTCTATTATATATGTAATGATAGTTATTTTGCCTATAATAATGCATTATGACATGAGGCTATTCAATTTTGGAGTTATTTTACTTTTCACAAAAAAGTTGAGGTTAGTCTTTAAAAAAAATTACGATTTTACGAACACTGTATCTTGTCGATAAGAAAAATAAATCTATGATGATGATGAAAGATTACATTAAAATAGATTTTATTTTAAAAGACAAATTTGCGCTGCTGACTATCGTGTACATTAGGAGCATCATTTGAAAAATCAAGGAAGGTGATGTTATTCTATTACAGTATTTTTAAGTTGTTTCATATATTTGATTTTTATTTCCAAGAAAATATCAAAAAAAGTTTAACATTCTAACATAATGAATGCTCTTTTTGGATCCATTTACGCGTTATTTGTGCATTTTTATCTTGTCCAAAACGAGTAAGAAGAAAGGAGCTCAGTTTTTTTATTTCCTCTTCAAGAAGATAAGGAGGATTGATAAGAATCATACCACTTCCATGCATTGTAGGAGGTATTGAACTTTTTCGAATGCGCATTTCAAGTTGTAAAATTTTAGGAATTCCTGTTTGATAAAGTGCATGAAGGAATTTTTCAATTTCTTTGTCATATTTAACAGGATACCATAAAGCGTAGATTCCTCTAGGAAAACGACGATATGCTTTCATTAATCCCTCAATAAGGCGGGAAAATTCACCAGGTTTTTCAAAGGGGGGGTCAACGAGTATAAATCCACGTTTTTCCTTTGGTGGCAAATGTGCATTTAAAGCAAGCCAACCATCCAAATGCAGAACTTTTGTTTGATAATCACCAGCAAATTTTTTTGCTAAAATATGATAATCTTCATCATGCAATTCAATTGCGGTCAATCGATCTTGTTTACGCAATAATTGGCGAATGAGAACAGGAGAGCCGGGATAAAATATTTTTTCCTCTTTTCCTTCATTGAGTGCATTAATAATATTATACCATGGACAAAGAAGTTCTTTTAAATCTTCTGGAATAGGAGCTGAAAAAAAACGTTGGACGCCTTCGCGCCCCTCTCCCGTTTTTTGTGCTTCTAAAGAGGAGAGGTCATAAAGACCTATTCCCGCATGTGTGTCTATAACGCGAAAAGCCTTTTCTTTACGTTTGAGGTATTCTACAATGCGGGTGACAATAATGTGTTTAAAAACATCAGCAAAATTGCCAGCATGATAAATATGCCGATAATTCATGAGTAAATTCTACCATAGATATGATTGTCCAATAATCTTTTATTAGCATAAAAAATGTCTTCTCTATCAACAAAAACTCTTATAGAGATCAAAAAGATATTTTGATCTAAAAGAAAGAATATCAATGTCATAAATTGGAAGGCTTTTGCTATGTTTTATAGTGATGCAAGTTTTCTTTAATATGACTAATGATGAAAATTAAAATCTTTTACCAGAATATGATTAAAGGGGGAAAACTTCAATTGAAGTATTTTCCATTTGATGCGTGAGGGACTTTCTGTATGATCACTACATTAAAAGAAAACGAGAGAGAATATAAATTAACTGAAGTAGCAATAAAATCACTAAAGATTGGTACATATTATCTATAAAATGTTATTAAATTGATAGAATTTTCCTTTAACAAAGTTGCTGTAAAACTATGAAAAAGAGCAATAAATAAAAGAGAGCCTTTGAGGTATGGATAAATTCCTATTTTATTGAATTAGACTCTTCAAATATTGTCGTCTCATCTCAAGTAAAGTCACTTACTTGTACGTCACAAGTAGGGGGCGTGTAGGAAAAAAACTTGAGAAAAGAGTCAAAATGCCTCTTATGAAATCGTCTTAATGAAAGGGCTGTCGCAACATTGGGGACTAGTAAATAGTATGTTGATGCCATCTTGCCGCAACGTTTTCTAAAAGAGCTATAGAGAGTTTTCTTCGTAAGAAGGGATGTTTTTATGGGCTTTTAATGTTAGAAGACATGATAATGAAAGCTCTTTTAGGACAAAAACTTTCGAAAAATTTTCAGCTTCTCCCATTAAAACGTGTTGTCGACCATTTTTAGAAACCACAGTTTTAACGTGTAATTTTTTTAGTGGGCTCTAAGAGTATTCTTTACTGTAACGGTAATTTGAAAAAGATGTTTATGATTGTGTAGATAACGCCATTTTTAAAAGGTAAGATATGAGAATGTGAGTATAATGTTGTTGTAAAGTTTTGAAAGCTAACGGATAAGATGAGAATGCTTTAAGAGAAGGGTTTCTAAACCTTTTGAATTTTCTTGAGGTAGTTTATCGATTTTGCCTTAATCTATATTTGTTATAATAGGTTAAGTAAAAGGAAAAAGAGGCTAGAAAGTTCGTTTACAATAAAAAACGTGCGATTGCCTTTAACTTGAGAAAAAATATATAAATCAGATATGTTCTATTTTATAGCATTTCTTTAGAGTAAGTATGAATAAATGAAGGCAAATTTAAAAGCAATGAGAGAGAGTGATGGGTAATATTTTTTCACCAACGCATTTGATTGTAATTTTACTGATTATCCTTGTGCTTTTCGGACGTGGTAAGGTTTCTGAATTAATGGGCGATGTTGCTAAAGGAATTAAAGCTTTCAAAAAGAATATGAAAGAAGAGGAGGATAGCATTGAGGATAAGCTTACAGTTGCGAATGACTCCAAAACAATTGATGTTGAATCTCTACGATCTGAATCATTATCAATAAAACCTATAGTCGCACGCGAAAAAAAATCTTCTCCAACTAAAGGAAGCAAGACTTCTGTTGCTAAAAAACGGCGTGTAAAGTAACAAAAACACAATCCTATTTGTTGATAAGCTTGCCCAATCTAAAAGCTTATCTAACTTATGAACATGTGTTAAAATTGTGCATTTTTTAACGAGGCGGTTGAGTGTAGGTAATGTTTGGGATTGATGGGCCAGAATTTCTTGTGATTTTACTTGTTCTCATTGTTGTCGTTGGGCCAAAAGATTTACCTAAAATGCTAAAAACGATAGCAAAAGCAATAGCTTATATACGTTCAGCAGCAAATGAATTTCGTCACCAATTTGATGATGCAATGAGACAAATTGAGCTTGATGATTTGCAAAAGACCTTATCGGATATTAGCGATCTTAATCTCAGTAAGGAGTTGACAGAGACTTCAGATCCCATGCCTGATGTCCCTGATGTCATAGTAGGGGGTATCGACGGTAATTTTGATATAAATGCAACGCACCATAAATCGAAACAAGATAAAGCAGCTTTAGAATGTGATCAGAAAACAGCCAATGAAGATTTAACAACATCTGTTAATTTTCATAGTTCTGAGAATATTTCAGGAACTTCTAAAAATACAGCTAAAAATAAAAAAGGTGTGTCATGAATATTGAGAAAGATGAAATTGACGCCAATATAGCACCACTTTTAGAACATTTGATTGAACTGCGTCAGCGAATTATTACTGCTTTGATTGCATTTTTGATAGCTTTTATGCTGTGTTTTCTTATCAAAGATTATATTTTAAATTTTTTAATATGGCCTTATCAATGGGCGATGAAAATATCAGGTGGTAATCCTGAGAGTATTCGTTTGCAATCAACACAAGTGTGGGAAACTTTTTTAACGAAGATGAAACTTGCTGCTTTTGGAGCCGTTATTTTATCTTTTCCCTATACGGCTTTTCAGTTTTATAGTTTTATAGCACCAGGACTTTATAAAAATGAACGTATGGCTTTTTTACCCTTTCTCATTGGGGGGCCGATTTTATTTTGTATTGGGGGAGCATTTGTTTATATTTTATTGGCGCCAATAATGCTTTGGTTTAGCCTTTCTCAGCAAGTTCTTCCAGATGTTCATTTAAGAATAGAGTTTATAGTCCGTATTTCCGATTATTTGAGCTTTATGATATCGTTTATCCTGATTTTTGGTTTGATTTTTCAATTACCTCTTATAACAACTCTTTTAACGAAAGTTGGACTTGTAACTTCTCGTAATTTGGTATCTAAACGAAAGTGGGCTATTCTGCTCTCTTTTATCATTGCGGCGATAGTAACCCCATCGGATTTTTTTACTATGTTTGCAGTAGCCTTACCATCGATAATTCTTTACGAGATTTCAATTTTAATTGCTTACTGTATAGAAAAGAGAAAAAATCCCCTTAAGAGAAGTTGATATCTTGTCTGGTAGAAAAAAGAAAAATGATGCAAATGAGGAATTTTAATGCTTGATATTAAGTGGATTCGTGAACACCCTAAGAAATTAGATGAAGCACTAGAAAAAAGAGGTCTTAAGCCACAAGCGGAAGAATTAATAAAACTTGATTATGAACGTCGCTCGTATATTGCCAATGTGCAATCAGCGCAGGAGCGGCGTAATGCTATTTCAAAGGAAATAGGGCAGGCTTTAGCGGCATGTGATCAGAAAACAGCAGAACGTCTTAGAGCTGAAGTTGAAGAAATTAAAACCTTTCTTTCTTCTGCTACAGCGGAAGAAAAACGGTTGACTGAAAGCTTTGAGAGGGTTCTTTCAGCACTGCCGAATATTCCATTAGATGATGTTCCAAAAGGTAAAGATGAAAGCGATAATGTTGTTATTCGCCATTTTGGCATACCGCCAACATTTGATTTTCCGCCAAAGGAACATTTTGATCTTGGCCAAAACCTCAAACAGATGGATTTTGAACGAGCAAGTCGCTTATCGGGGACGCGCTTTACTGTACTTTCAGGAGCATTGGCACGACTTGAACGTGCTCTTGGCCAATTTATGCTTGATGTGCATGTTGACGAGCATGGTTATACAGAGGTTTCTGTACCTCTCTTGGTTCGTGATGAGGCTGTTTATGGAGCTGCTCAGTTGCCGAAATTTGCTGATGATCTTTTTCGAACGACAGATGGTCGATGGCTGATTTCTACAGCAGAAGTGCCGTTGACCAATTTGGTAAACAATGAAACTCTTGAGATATCAGATTTACCATTACGTTTTTCTTCTTTGACTCCCTGTTTTCGTTCAGAAGCTGGAGCTGCTGGTCGTGATACACGTGGTATGTTGCGTCAACACCAATTTTGGAAGGTGGAAATGGTATCGATTACTAGCGAAGAGCAATCTTTAATAGAATTGGAACGTATGACAGAATGTGCAGAAGATGTGTTGAAACGCCTTGGTTTGCCTTTTCGCACGGTTGTTCTTTCTACCGGTGATATGGGATTTGCAGCACGAAAAACATATGACATTGAAGTTTGGCTTCCTGGTCAAGGGTGCTATCGTGAAATTTCCAGTTGTTCAGTGTGTGGAGACTTTCAAGGGCGACGCATGAATGCTCGTTATCGTAAAGAAGGAGATAAAGCGTTACACTTTGTTCATAGCCTAAATGGTTCTGGTACGGCTATTGGGCGCTGTCTTATTGCTATTCTTGAGAATTATCAGCAAGCTGATGGATCAATTATTGTTCCAGATGTTTTACAACCCTATATGAAGGGCGTACATTCTATTACTGCTTAATTTTATGAAAGGAGAAACCACTATGCATTTATTGTTGAAAGATGATGACATGCAAACGTGAGGTTTTGTCATTTAAAAAAAATAAGTTGGATATACGATAAGGGTTCTCATTCATTGGAGATCAAATGATACGATGGAGCAAAAGGGTGTTTTACGATTTCGTGAGGAATTGGCAGATCTTGTGTTAAAAATGCGGAGCAAAGGAATTGATGATGTTCGCTTTTTTGCAGCATTTGAGAGGATTCCACGTCAACAATTCGTTGCAGCGCCTTGGTTTTGTAGTGCTTATGAGAATAAAATTATTCCAATTGAGTGTGGTGAATATATTGAACGTTTAGAAGAGCAACTTTTGATTCTTTCTGCGTTATCATTGAAAAAAAAGCACCGTGTTTTAGAAATTGGTACAGGATCTGGTTTTTGTACTGCTCTTATGGCGTGCTTAAGTGATCGTGTGACCACAATTGAACGTTATAAAACACTTGTTAATTTAGCCCGCCAAAAATTTCAAACCTTGGGGCTTGAGAATATCGTTGTAAGACAAATTGATGGAAGCCATACGGTTACAGGTTTTGGATCATTTGATCGTATTCTTATTTGGCCATCGCGTTCTGATGAACCGAAGGAATTTTTAGAACTTCTAGCTGAAAATGGGATTCTCATTCAAGCTATAGGGCCCGATGAAGGAATACAAACAGTGACGCGTTATACGAAAATTGGCAGTCGATTTGAGTGTTTAGAAATGTTTCAAGTACGCTATCAACCCTTTATTAAAGGTATTGCGGAAATACTTTAATTTTTTAAATTTAAGGTAGTGTGTAAACTCTTTTACCTTTTTATTATATCATAAATTCATTTTGATCTTCTTATAAAGATATTTATGAATAAAATATCTCATTTTAACTCTTAGGTAATATTAAAAAGCTTTAATAGGTTTAATTTTATTGACGAGTGAGCAGAGCTATGTGTTTAAAAGTCTCTAACGATATTTTTTGGCGTAATTTCCAGAGAGCAGCTTTTTTAACGATGACAATAATTTTTACGGGGTGTAGTTCTGGTACGCAGCGTTTTTCTAATATTTTTTCTCATAATACAGTACCCACTTATTCAAATATGTCTACTTCTATACCTACAGATTCACAGATACCATCGTATGGCGGTGTAATACAAAGTTCTGAGCTACCTCCTGTCGAGCCAAGCAATGATTTATGGACAAATGACAATGTTGCGTATAATTCTCAACAACAAGATGGGGCGTCTTCTTCTGATAGTCGAATTATGGGAACACCACCACGCAATCTTGGAACGCTTTCTCGTTCACAAATAGATAATTCCCCTATTCTTCGGCGAAATTCTTATATTGTTCAAAGTGGAGATACTCTGTTAAGCATTGCACGGCAAATAGGGACCAGTGTTGAAGCACTAAAGTTAGCAAATGGTATAAGCAATAACTCCATCTACATTGGTCAAGTTCTTATGATTCCAAGCAAGCGTGCGTCAATAGCTTCGAGTACACGCAATGATGATTGGGCAACATCAACAACTGAATCTTCACGCCAATCTCAAGTTACATCTATCACAAGACACAAAAAGGTTTTACCTATAGATAAAACTCCTGAAATATCTTTACCTTCTGAAAAAAGAAATGGACCAAATCTTAAGCAGAACTCTTCCAGACAGATGAAACAATTGAGACAAGATACTGATTTTTCAGATACCATAACGAATACAGATCATGTTATTACTCCACAATCGACAGGCATTTCTAAGATGCGTTGGCCAGTGCGAGGGCGTTTATTAAGCCAATTTGGTCAGAAAAAAGGAACGGCAAGTAATCGAGGGATAGACATTGCTGTGCCTGAGGGCTCTTCGGTAAAGGCAGCAGAAAATGGTGTTGTTATCTATGCAAGTGATGGATTAAAAGAGCTTGGTAATGTTGTTATGATTCGACATGAAGACAATATTATCACTATTTATGGATGTAACAGTAAGCTTGTTGTTAACAGGGGACAAAGAGTACGGCGTGGTGATGAGATTGCTAAATCTGGTATTTCAGGGAATGTTAAAACTCCACGTGTCTATTTTGAGGTGCGTAAAAATTCTGTACCTGTTAATCCTATTCGGTATTTAGAAAATTGATTGTTAAGACTGTGTATTGGGAATCTATTGCTTATAGCGATTTCAAGCAAAATAATTAATATGAAATGGTCTTATAATATTTAAGTAGAAACTTTATCGATTTGAGAATAGTGAAGAGTTAATTTCATTAAATGGACAGAAAGTCGCTTTGTATCATTTTTTTGTTTACAGAGAATAGGCATATTTCATGGTATAAGAAATAAATCTGTTCGTTAGAGGTTTTTGCTCGTTGCTTTCTGTTTCGTAAGGATTTATGGCCTGTCTATAAAGTTGTGGTTATATCAGGTTTATTCGCTCTATATGATACATCCTCTAGGAGTGCTTTTTCTTAAGCTAAAAGTTTATTTTAATGGAGTGAAAAATATCTGAAGTTTAATCTATAGGAGATAAAAATGTTTATTACTAACGCTTATGCTCAAGTTGCAGACAGTGTTTCTAATGGGCCATCACTTGTTAGCTTCACCCCGTTCATTTTGATTCTTGTAATTATGTACTTTTTTATGATTCGTCCGCAGCGTGCGCAAATGAAAAAGCGGCAGGAGATGCTTAATGCTGTACGTCGTGGTGATACAGTAATAACGGGTGGTGGTATTATAGGAAAAGTTACAAAAGTTTACGATGCGAGTGGTGAATTAGAGATTGAAATTGGTAATGATATGCGTATTCGCGTTATCCGTTCAACATTATCAGATGTTCGCGTTAAAGGTGAACCAATTGCAGAAAAAAAATCAAGACCTTCTAAAACAAAAATACAAAAGAAATCTGAATCTTCTATAAAGGAAACAGCGAGTGTATCTGAAAAAAAAGAAACTGTATCAAAGGAAAATGAGTCTTAAAATGTAATTGTGATCTGTTACACTTTTTCAGGACGTATTTTTATAAAAGGTGTTAGCTTTTGTTTAGAAGGTGATATTCTGGGTGGTGAGGATGGTTATTGTAGTCAATAAACGAATATGATATTTTTATATAGAATACAAAATAGTTACTTTATTATGAGGAAATCGCAAGAAAATTATCCTTTGAGTCATGTTATTTTTTATAAGATAGGAGTTTCTTTGTATTTGAGCAAATAGGTTGAAATGTTCTTTTCAAAGACAGATCTGTTTTAATCAATACAGCGTTTAATCCGTTTTTATTGCAAATTCTTTATATAGTTATTGTATTTCTGATGTAGATCTTTTAAAAATTTTATATCAATATTGTTATGCTGGCTCAAGTTAATATATCAGTGTTTATATAAACTCTTTACTGATTTTAGGGAGAAGAGAAGGGCGATTGGGTTTTCAAAAACAAAGGACGTGCATCTATGTCTCATGCAATTCAAATCCGTGAAGCACATTTTCCAGGGCGCGCACCTATTGATGCGTATGGAAATGGTGGGTTTCGTTTTGCTGATATGTCACATAGAGGTTCTATTATTTGTGTCCCATCAGGTATTTACGGTCTTAATATGATAGGGCCTGTTCCTACTCAAGAGGATCTATCTCGTGTTTTAGAAGAATCCGCTGAGATTGAAGTTTTGTTAATAGGTACTGGAGTTGAATTATTACGATTACCTAAAGAATTACGAGAGATTTTATGGGAAAAGCGTATTTCAACAGACACAATGAGTACGGGAGCAGCGGTGCGTACATTTAATGTTTTGTTAGCTGAAGATCGTGCTGTTGCTGCATTATTATTTGCGGTAGAATGAGAGAATATCTAAAAAACAATATCTTTTTTAATAGAAGAATTGTGCAATTAGTGATTTGTTTAAGAGAATTTTTTATTCCCCTTAAGAGAGATTTGTGATCGCTTCAAGAGTTGTTTTGAGGATCAGTATTTTAATGTAAAAAGATATCATACTGTTTTCTATACAGTCCCCAAATGTTTTCAGTTATGATAAAAATTCACCTTTTTAAGGGATCTGCTGAAGTGGGGTTATGGGCTCGAGGATCTTATGTTTCTTCTAACTATCAAAGAGTTCAAGTAAAAGAGGCAACGGGGGCACTTAAAATAGAAGCCTTAGCACCGATTATAGGCTCTTGCTCTGGTCTTGGAGGCTTATTAGCAGGCAATGGTCCTATTCAATGGGCTTTAGCCGGTCTGATGGTTTTAGCGGCTTGTGTTGGTCTCGTGTTTGTTGCCAAACGGTTTCGGGAGCAACGGCTATGATGTTTTATCTCAAGAAATATTACTTGATGTTTACAGCGGCTTTAGCCGTTTTTTTTATGGCTTTAGCGAAGGCGTTTTATTTAGGCAAGAAAAGCGAACAGCACAAACAAACAGAGAACGCTTTAAAGCGAGTGAAAACACGTCTTGAGGTTGAAAATGAAGTTAATCAGAAGAGTGATGGTGATGTGCGCCGTGATCTTTCTCGTTGGGTGCGCAGCAAAAGAGGATTGAGAGTTGTGGTGGTTGGTTGCCGATTTATTTGGACCAGCAGGATGTTGGTGTGATCAGTGCCAATTTAGCAAGAGATATTTTAAAGCATAACAAGCATGGGGCGCATTTATGTGGTTGGAAAGATGAACAGAAAACCCAAGAGCGACGAGCAAAGGCTTACAGAGAGAGAACGAAAGCTCCTTTATGAGATGATCAACGCTTATCAGGGTGTGAAGATGATGTCACGTTTTATGAAGTGGATGACCTTTTTCTCTTTTTACTCATCCTTGATTTGGGTATCTTATGGATGCGATAGATAATGTCTTTGCCTATTTAAAACAGTGGTTTTTAAAGAATTAAATTTTACTCTATAATAACAAATTATTAATATACGTGTTAATTAGCATATTCAGTAATATTATTGTCTAAAAAATCAGAAAAATGATGAGAAAAGTTGTGATTAAAAAACAAGAGAAGACTAAAGGCGAACATTTTTCTATGAGAGAAAATCTTATTGGAAGAATTCGTCGTTTTCCTAAACCGTCCACTGAAATGGAAGCTTTGCAGCCTGTTTTTGAAGCAGTAAGTAACGCTCTTCACGCACATGAAGATTCTATGCAAAAAAATCCAAGAAGCATGGGGAATATAGATATAAAAATCAGCGATATAGATAATAATGAATTACTCGAAATTATAATTAAAGATAATGGCGTAGGGTTGGATGATGAGCACTTTGAAGCTTTTCGTGCTGTAGATACTAATTTTAAATTTAAAAAAGGAGGAAAAGGGGTTGGGCGACTCCTATGGTTGGATGCCTTTAAGAAAATACAAGTTAAAAGTATCTTCCTTGAAGAAGATCAGCTTTATCAGAGAAGCTTTAAGTTTTGTTTAGAAGAAGAGAATCAGCTTCTTGATCATTCAAAAATACCTCTGATTAATTAAGAAATAACCGGAACAGAAATTATTTTTACAGGTTTAAGAGATGCTGAATATCAAAAATATTTTCCACGCGAAACTGACACAATTATTGCTCATCTTGGAGCACATTTTTTTTCAGATTTAATTTTAGGAGAAATTCCTCAGATAAATTTTTGTTATGATCAGACATCTGTTGATTTAGCGGAAAAAGTTAAAAATTATTTAACAGAAAATCGAGGAGAGATTACATTTGAAACACCAGAATTTGGTTTATTAAAAGTTCATAATTTTATTTGTGTAAAGGATGCTAACCGCAATTTTAAGGGGAACCATCAGCTGCATCTTTTTGCGCATAATCGCACTGTTATTACTAAATGCATAGATAATCTGATTGGTTTTGGGAGCATTGGAAACCAAAAACTGGTGTATCATGGTTGTATAAGTGGTCAGTATTTAGATGATAGAGTTAATCAAGAAAGAACCAATTTTTCTTTTAAAAATAACATATTGGATAATATTTTACGTGATGTAGCTGGTAACATTATAGAGAGCGTTCTTGCTCCAGAAAATAAAGAGTATGAAAAAAAACGTTTAGATGAATTAAAAAAATTTTGTAAAACACATCCTTCCTATCACTTTGATAGTTATGACAACTTATTAAAAAAAAACCTAAAGCTGCAAAAAATACAGAAGACTTTGTTAAAACACTGGCTATTTATAAGCTTAGGAGAGAAAAAAATCAAAACTTGAGAATTGAAGAAATATATCGTGAAATTACTTCGGGAAATGCCAATACGGAAAGCTTTTCTACAAAAATTTCTGAGCTTGCAAAAGAAATTAAAGATGAAGAAACAAGACAGTTAGCAGAGTATGTTATACGCCGTAAAGTTATACTTGAAATTTTAGAAAAACTAATAATGGAGGTTAAGAAAAATGTTAATGGTCAAGAAGTGTCGCATCTAGAAAAAACATTGCATAAACTTATTTGTCCAATGAATGTTCGGGGGGATGATCCTGAATCTCAGGAAAGTTTAACTCACGATTTATGGATTATTGATGAGCGATTAACATTTACAAGATACTTTGCTTCGGATGTGCCTATCAAAAAAATCGTGAAGAATAGTAAAGAAAAAAGTCGTTCTGATTTAATATGTTATGATCAATTATATGCTCTAGGACTGGAAAGTCGTATTGATGCAGATCTAGATAAGTTAATGTTGGTGGAATTTAAAAGACCAGGTCAGAAAAACTATCAAGCGGGTTACTCTCCCATAATTCAAATAAACAAATACCTCAATGAACTTAGAGGAAAGCGTATAAAGACATTTGATAATAAGAAAATAAAGATTTCAGAGCAGTGTATTTTTGATTGTTATATTATTGCTGATATAGAAGGTGAACTTAAAACGCAAACGTCAATATGGCAAAAAACAGCTAATGGGCGGGGAAGGATTTTGCCTCTACAGGGAGAGTTTCGGGGATTCATTAAAATAATAGAGTGGTGGGATTTATTGGAAGATGCAAAATTAAGGAATGAAGCATTTATTTCTACATTAAATGTTTAATTTTGATATATGCTCGACAATATCTTTGCACATTTAAAAAGGTGGATAATCAAAAATTAAAACGATTAAATCGTTAAAAAATCTCTCGAAAAGAATTTCTGATTCAGAATAATTGTAGAAAAAAATCTAAAAGTCTTTGCTAGAATCGGAGTGAATATTCACTTTTTCAATAGGATTTTAGATGGTTACACCATTCGAGAAAAAGCTTACGCAAACTTCGCATTGATCACTCTGAATGTCTTTTGAATATAGCTGAGAAATTAAACATATCTGTAGGATTTTTATCATCAGTAGAAATTGGAAAAAGATATGTACCCTTTGGTATGGAAAAAGATCTTAGAGCTTTACGCTTTAGATCAAGAAGCGGCAGAACGTTTAAGGACAGAAATTGATGTTTGTCTAGTTTTACGATCAAGCCTTCTGATCAGTTGAGGTGTGAAATCACCGGCATGTTTGTGAGAATGTTGAATAGTTTTTCACAACAGGATTTAGAATTCTTCAGAGAATTTTTAGCAGCAATTAGAGAAAGGGAAAGCAAAAAAAATGTCACGTTTTAGAGGCATGATTTGAAATCCTATTCCCTAACCTTTATGCACACATCCCGAACCTTAAAAAACACTCGTAGAATCAGTAGGTTGCATGCATTGCAGAACAATATGGTGGGCGATGAGAGACTCGAACTCCCGACATCCTCGGTGTAAACGAGGCGCTCTACCAGCTGAGCTAATCGCCCAATGCAATGATCAGCAAACGAATAAGCACTCCTTAAGGAAAATTTTTTATAAACGCAAGAATAAAGATAGTGTTTAATAATTTTTTTTTAAAAATACACATACCTGCTTGACATAAACGAGTGAACAGCTTACACGACCACCTATACCAATGTGAATTGGTTCGAAGAAAGTGCGCGGGTGTAGCTCAGTTGGTTAGAGTGCTGGCCTGTCACGCCGGAGGTCGCGGGTTCGAGCCCCGTCACTCGCGCCATTTTCGTATTTTTTTCGCGATATTTTGTTTTTGAGCATAATCCCTTTATATAGGGTATGTGATTTTTAGAACGTTATTTTATATTGTTTCTCATTCTTAAAATGTATGTTCCCTTTCTCTTTTTACGCGCTTTATCAAGAATAGGGCTTGCGTCTTTCTTTGCTCTGCGTTACCTATGATGTTAGGAAAAGCATCGCTCAACATGTCTTTGAAACGGTAAGAGCGGTATTATAATTCATCTGTTTTAATTTAACAGTGCGGAATGGTCGTGTTAATCTAGATCATTCCCTTAAGGTGGAAAAGGATTATGACTCATTTATTGGGCTCTTATTTACCGGTTTTGATTTTTATCATTGTTTCAGCAGTTATTGCTGGAGTTCTTTTGATTATGCCTTACATTGTAGCTTACCGCTCTCCTGATCCTGAAAAATTATCGGCTTATGAATGTGGGTTTAATTCGTTCGATGATGCGCGCATGAAGTTTGATATTCGTTTTTATCTAGTATCGATTTTATTTATTATTTTTGATCTTGAAGTTGCTTTCCTTTTTCCTTGGGCTGTTTCATTTACTTCTATAGGCGTGTTTGGCTTTTGGTCGATGATGATGTTTTTAGCACTTTTAACCATCGGGTTTATATATGAATGGAAAAAAGGGGCTCTTGAATGGGACTAATATCTAATAATACAACAATTACTGCACCCAAACCAAGAGGAGTTGTTGACCCTAATACAGGAAAGTTGATAGGTTCTGATGATAGTTTTTTTCGTGATATTAATACGGAATTGTCAGATAAAGGTTTTTTAGTTACCTCAGCAGATGCTTTGATTACTTGGGCGCGTACCGGTTCTTTAATGTGGATGAGTTTTGGTTTGGCATGCTGTGCTATTGAAATGATGCAATGTTCAATGCCTCACTATGATAATGAGCGTTTTGGATATGCGCCACGCGCTTCGCCTCGCCAATCAGATGTCATGGTGGTAGCGGGCACCCTAACAAATAAGATGGCACCTGCTTTAAGAAAAGTATATGATCAAATGCCAGAACCGCGTTATGTGATTTCTATGGGGTCATGTGCAAATGGGGGTGGGTATTACCATTATTCTTATTCAGTTGTACGTGGATGCGATCGTATTGTGCCTGTGGATATTTATGTTCCAGGGTGTCCTCCTACAGCGGAAGCGTTACTATACGGTATATTATTGTTGCAAAAGAAAATCCGTCGTACTGGTTCTATAGAGCGATAGGGGAATTATTAATGGTAAATGAGTCATTGGTTGAACTTTCTAATTATTTGAAAAATAAATTAGGAGATAAAATTGAAGAAACCGTTTTTGCATTTGGTGAGTTGACAGTTATATCTCGTCTCAATGCGATTACGGATGTTTTAATTTTTGTTCGTGATGATTCTCATTGCCAGTTTATTAATCTTACAGATATTAGTGGAGTTGATTATCCATCTCGTGATAAGCGCTTTGATGTCTCTTATCAGCTCTTGTCTCCTCGTGAGAATTTACGCTTGCGTGTGAAAGTGCGTACTGATGAAAATACTCCCGTTGCTTCTGCTTGCTCAGTTTACTCTGGAGCAGAATGGTATGAGCGCGAAGTGTATGATATGTACGGGATTTTATTTTCAGGTCATCCAGATTTAAGACGGATTTTAACAGATTATGGATTTGAGGGGCATCCCTTGCGTAAAGATTTCCCTGTAACGGGGTTTGTTGAATGTCGTTATGATAATGAAGCAAAGAGGGTTATTTATGAACCTGTTATTTTACGACAGGAAATGCGTAATTTTGATTTTCTTTCTCCTTGGGAAGGAGATCATGGTACTTTACCATGTAATGGAAAAACGGATGGTAAAAATGATATTGGAACGAATAAAACTTAATATGAGAGTAATAAAACTTTCAAGTAATCATTTTTTTTATCGTATGATAAATTTTGTTGTTAAAATTTGATATGAAGTTAAAAAAGTAAGGGGTTGATTGTGGCTGAGGTCAATGTTCGGAACTTTAATATCAATTTTGGGCCGCAGCATCCTGCAGCGCATGGGGTTTTGCGCATGGTTCTGGAATTGGACGGTGAAGTTGTTGAGCGTGTAGATCCACATATTGGATTGTTGCATCGTGGCACTGAAAAATTAATGGAGACCAAGACTTATCTTCAAGCTGGTCCTTATTTAGATCGTTTAGATTATGTTGCTCCTATGAATCAGGAGCATGCTTTTGTGCTTGCTGTTGAGAAGTTATTGGGGGTTGAAGTTCCCAAACGCGGGCAGTTAATCCGAGTTTTATTTTCTGAAATTGGGCGCATTCTGAATCATCTGCTTAATGTAACAACGCAGGCAATGGATGTTGGTGCTTTAACACCACCACTTTGGGGGTTCGAGCAACGTGAAAGATTAATGATTTTTTATGAGCGTGCGTGTGGAGCACGTCTTCATGCAAATTATTTTCGTCCTGGTGGTGTACATCAAGACTTACCAGAATCTTTAATTGAGGATATTGGTAATTTTATTGATCCATTTCTCATTGCTCTTGGAAAACTTGATGCACTTGTAACGCCAAATCGGATTTTTAAGCAGCGTAATGTAGATATTGGCGTTGTAAGTATTGATGAAGCTTGGGCACGTGGCTTTTCTGGAGTCATGATTCGTGGGGCTGGTGTGCCATGGGATTTGCGTAAAAGCCAACCTTATGAATGTTATGATGAAATGGAGTTTGATGTTCCTGTAGGTAAAAACAGCGATTGTTATGATCGTTATCTGATTCGTATGGAAGAGATGCGTCAATCAGCAAAAATTATGCGCCAATGTGTGGATCGTTTACTGGGTAGCGAAAAAAATGGACCAGTTTCGAGTTTAGATCGTAAAATCGTTCCTCCAAAACGGTCTGAAATGAAAAGTTCGATGGAAGCGCTCATTCATCACTTCAAACTTTATACGGAAGGTTTCCATACACCTCCTGGTGAGGTATATGTTGCTGTAGAGGCTCCGAAGGGAGAGTTTGGGGTTTATCTTGTTTCTGATGGAACCAATAAGCCTTATCGTGTTAAGTTGCGCGCTCCGGGCTTTGCACATCTTCAAGCTATGGATTTTTTAACAAGAGGTCATATGTTGGCAGATGCTACAGCTATTTTAGGCTCGATTGATATTGTTTTTGGGGAGGTTGATCGCTAATGTCTGTACGCCGTCTTGCAGATGATGTTTACCAACCCGCAGAGTTTTCTTTTACAACTGAAAATCAGATATGGGTGAAGAAAACGATAGAAAAATATCCTATCGGGCGTGAGCAATCTGCTGTCATTCCATTATTAATGCGTGCACAAGAACAAGATGGGTGGGTCACACGTGCTGCGATTGAGCATGTCGCTGAGCTTCTTTCTATGGCTTATATTCGTGTTCTAGAAGTGGCCACTTTTTATACTCAATTTCAGCTTCAACCCGTTGGAACAAAAGCGCATATTCAAGTTTGTGGTACAACACCTTGTATGTTACGTGGATCTGGTGAATTAATTAAAGTTTGTCAGAAAAAAATTCATCATGAACCTTTTATTACCAATCAAGATGGAACATTATCATGGGAAGAGGTGGAGTGTCTTGGCGCTTGTGTAAATGCTCCCATGATTATGATTTTTAAGGATACTTATGAAGATCTTACCGCTGAGCGTCTTGAAGAAATTATTGATGCATTTGCGGCGGGTAAAGGCGCTGAGATAGCGGTTGGACCACAAAATAGTCGTAAATCATCTGAGCCGATTAATGGTTTAACATCTCTCATTGATGAAGAAGAAAAGAAGTCGTTTAAGTCTTCAAAGAAAAAGGGTAAGAATGGAATGGACGAATAATAAGTATTTTTTGAAAGATATTTTATTATTTTATCCATTGTGGCAATATTTAATCAAAAGTAAAAATTTTTAAAAAGATGTCTAATAATTGCATTTGAGGAAAAACTAAGAATGCTAGGAGCAAGAGAAAAAGGGGGAGGGATGCTGGCTGATAAAGACCGCATTTTCACCAATATTTATGGTTTGAAGGACAAATCATTAAAAGCTGCAATCTCTCGTGGGCATTGGGATGGCACCAAGGCAATTATTGAAAAAGGCCGTGATTGGATCATTGATGAGATGAAGGCATCGGGTTTACGTGGGCGTGGAGGTGCTGGTTTTCCTACTGGAATGAAGTGGTCTTTTATGCCAAAACAAAGTGATGGTCGTCCCCATTATTTGGTTGTCAATGCCGATGAATCAGAGCCTGGAACATGTAAAGATCGCGATATTTTGCGGCATGATCCCCATACTTTAATTGAAGGATGTGCAATTGCTACTTTTGCTATGGGGGCAAATGTTGCTTTTATTTATATTCGCGGTGAATATATTCGTGAGCGTGAAGCACTTCAAGCTGCCGTTGATGAGTGTTATGATGCGGGCTTACTTGGCAAAAAAACAAAATATGGTCATGCTTGCGATATCATTATTCATCATGGTGCAGGTGCCTATATTTGTGGCGAAGAAACAGCTCTTCTTGAAAGTCTTGAGGGGAAAAAAGGGCAACCTCGGCTTAAGCCACCATTCCCTGCCAATATGGGTGTTTATGGTTGTCCAACAACAGTGAATAATGTGGAGTCTATTGCCGTTGTTCCAACAATTTTACGGCGTGGTGCTTCGTGGTTTGCATCGATTGGGCGTGCCAATAATGTTGGAACAAAATTGTTTATGGTTTCTGGGCACGTAAATGCACCTTGTACATTTGAAGATGCTCTTGGTGTTTCATTCCGTGAATTAATTGAAAAGCATACGGGTGGTATTCGTGGAGGATGGAATAACCTTTTAGCCGTTATTCCAGGGGGAGCTTCTTGTCCAGTTGTTCGTGGTGAAGATATGATCGATGCAATCATGGATTTTGATGGGATGCGAGAAGTAGGATCTTCTTTTGGCACAGGTGGAATGATTGTTATGGATAAATCAACCGATATTATCAAGGCAATTTGGCGGATAGCTGCTTTTTTCAAGCATGAGAGTTGTGGTCAGTGTACGCCATGCCGTGAAGGTACGGGGTGGATGATGCGCCTTTTAGGGCGTATGGTTGAAGGAAGGGCGCAAAAACGTGAGATTGATCTTTTGTTTGAAGTGTCTAAACAGGTTGAAGGGCACACTATTTGCGCACTTGGAGATGCCGCAGCATGGCCTATACAAGGATTGATACGCAATTTTCGTCCAGAAATCGAGCGTAGAATTGATGATTATACGCGAAATGTGGTGCAAAGAAAAAATATTGCTTTGGAAGCAGTTGGATAGAGGATTTTGTTTTAAGAGCAATGAAATGCAAGTTTTAAGTGGATTATCCATAGGCTGGATGAGTGATGGTAAATATCAAAGTTGATGGTAAAGAAATTGAAGTTCCTGATTATTATACGCTGCTTCAAGCTGCTGAGGCTGCTGGTGCTGAAATACCGCGTTTTTGTTTTCATGAATCTTTATCAATTGCTGGAAATTGTCGTATGTGTTTGGTTGAGGTTAAAGACGGACCTCCAAAACCGCAGGCTTCTTGTGCTATGGGAGTTCGCGATTTACGATTGGGACCAAATGGTGAAGCGCCAGAAATTTTTACCAATACAGAAATGGTAAGAAAAGCACGTGAGGGTGTGATGGAGTTCCTACTCATCAATCACCCTTTGGATTGTCCTGTTTGTGATCAAGGAGGAGAATGCGATCTTCAAGATCAAGCCATGTTCTATGGGCGTGATTGTTCTCGATATACAGAAAACAAGCGTGCTGTAGAAGATAAATATATTGGTCCACTTGTAAAAACTATTATGACACGATGCATTCATTGCACGCGTTGTGTTCGTTTTACAACAGAAGTTGCGGGTATTTCTGAACTTGGTTTGATAGGTCGTGGTGAAGATGCTGAAATTACCACATATCTTGAAAAAGCAATGACATCTGAGTTGCAAGGAAATGTTATTGATCTTTGTCCAGTAGGAGCTTTAACCTCAAAACCTTATGCATTTCATGCTCGTCCTTGGGAATTGGTTAAAACGGAATCGATTGATGTCATGGATGCACTTGGCAGCGCGATCCGCATTGATAGTCGCGGTCGTGAAGTTATGCGAATTATGCCGCGTACAAATGAAGATGTAAATGAGGAATGGATTTCTGATAAGACGCGCTTTATTTGGGATGGATTACGCACTCAGAGGCTTGATAGACCCTATGTACGTAAAGATGGAAAATTTCAGCCTGTAAGTTGGACAGAGGCTTTTGAAAAGATTAAAATGGTGGTTTCCAAAACTTTGCCAGAAAAAATCGGAGCAATTGCAGGAGATCTTGCATCTATTGAAGAAATGTATGCGCTTAAAAAATTACTGATTTCACTAGGATCAAAGATTTTTGATTGTCGTCAACGAGGAATGGCTTTATCGTCTGAATTAGGGCGTTCGAGTTATATTTTTAATCCAACCATTGCAGGGATTGAACAGGCTGATGCATTGCTTATCGTAGGCTCTAACCCGCGTCATGAGGCTGCTGTTTTAAATGCACGTATTTTAAAGCGTCAACGAATGGGACAATTTCCCATCGCATTAATTGGTGAGAAAGTCGATTTACGTTATCCTTATTCTTATCTTGGAGTTGGGACTGAAGCATTGAGTGCGCTTATTCGTGAAGAAGATCCATTTTTAAATGTCTTAAAAGAAGCGAAGAGACCGCTTATCCTTATTGGGGAAGGCGCTGTTTCAGGGAAAGAAGGATTAGCTGTTTTAAAAAATCTGGCAAAATTAGCTGATAGTGTTGGAGCCCTTAGTGAGGAATGGAATGGGTTTGGTATTCTTCATACTGCAGCATCAACAGTTGGGGGGTTAGACATTGGTTTTATTTCTGAGCTTGGGGTTGCTAATATTCTTAAAACTTGTGAAGTTTTATTTTTACTTGGTGCTGATGAAATAGAATTCGCCAATACTAAAGCTTTTACAATTTATATTGGCAGCCATGGTGATAATGGAGCACATGCTGCGGATGTTATTTTGCCAGCATCGGCTTATACTGAAAAATCAGGGCTTTATGTGAATACAGAAGGACGTGTTCAAATGACAAATCGCGCTGGTTTTGCACCAGGTGAAGCAAAAGAAGATTGGGCTATCTTGCGTGCTTTATCAGATATTTTAGGAAAAAAGCTTCCTTTTGATTCGCTTTCTCAATTAAGACAGAACTTATTTAATGATTATCCGCATCTTTGTGCTATTGATGATATAGTACCTTCTTGTATAGATGATCTTAAAGCACTTGGTTCACAAATGGTTGCTCTTGAAAAGCAAACATTTACTTCTATGGTTAAGGACTTTTATTTAACAAACCCAATAGCACGTGCTTCTGCAGTTATGGCTGAATGTTCATCTCTTGCACAGAATCGTGCTATATAAACTGTAGAGTAAGGGCAGAGGGAAAGAAAAATGATGTATGATTTCTTTATGACTTGGTTATTGCCATTACTCATTATAGTTGGAAAAACACTGCTCCTTTTGGTTGTTCTTCTTGTTTTAGTTGCGTATCTTCTTTACGCAGATAGAAAGATTTGGGCAGCAGTACAATTGCGGCGTGGTCCGAACGTTGTTGGTCCATGGGGACTGTTACAGTCTTTTGCAGACTTAATTAAATTTGTTGTTAAAGAGCCTATTATCCCTGCTGGTGCTAATAAAGGTGTTTTTCTCTTAGCACCTTTTATTTCTGCTACGCTTGCTTTATCAACGTGGGCTGTTATTCCAGTTCATGAAGGATGGGAAGTTGCAAAAATTAATGTTGGTTTGCTTTATATCTTAGCCATTTCATCTCTTGAAGTTTATGGCGTTATTATGGGAGGATGGGCATCGAACTCAAAATATCCTTTCTTAGGAGCTCTTCGTTCAGCAGCACAAATGGTTTCTTATGAGGTTTCCATTGGATTTGTCCTTGTAACTGTCATTTTAGTAAGTGGTTCATTGGATCTTACAACAATTGTACAGAAACAAAGTTATGGACTTGGAACAACACTTGGTCTTCCTTTTAACAGTTTTCTTGATTGGAATTGGCTCGTTCTTTTTCCAATGTTTATTATATTCTTTATTTCTGCGCTTGCAGAGACAAATCGTCCTCCCTTTGATCTAGTAGAAGCGGAATCTGAGCTTGTTGCTGGTCATATGGTTGAGTATTCTTCAACGCCTTACATGCTTTTCTTCCTTGGTGAGTATGTTGCTATTGTTTTAATGTGTGCTTTAACAACTCTTTTATTTTTAGGTGGTTGGCTGCCTCCTTTAGATGTTTGGTGGCTCAATTGGATCCCTGGTGTTATTTGGTTTGTTTTAAAAGTTTGCTTTGTATTTTTTTGGTTTGCTATGGTTAAAGCTTTCGTTCCACGTTATCGCTATGATCAACTTATGCGGCTTGGTTGGAAAGTTTTTCTTCCACTTTCATTGGCAATGGTTGTGATAACCGCTGCGTTTTTAAAGTATACTGGTTTTTCTTAAGAGGAGTTTTATAATGTCAGGTCTTTTTCAGGCGGCAAAGTCACTCCTTTTATTGGAATTTGTGAGTGCGTTTTTTTTAGCTATGCGTCAATTTTTTGCACCAAAGCCTACGATTAATTATCCTTATGAGAAGGGTTTTGTTTCTGAGCGTTTTCGCGGAGAACATGCATTGCGTCGTTATCCAAATGGTGAAGAGCGGTGTATAGCCTGTAAATTGTGTGAAGCAATTTGTCCTGCACAAGCTATTACAATTGAAGCAGGGCCGCGGCGTAATGATGGTACACGTAGAACTGTTCGTTATGATATAGATATGGTTAAGTGTATTTACTGTGGTTTTTGTCAAGAAGCTTGTCCTGTTGAAGCTATTGTAGAAGGACCAAATTTTGAGTTTGCAACAGAAACACGTGAAGAACTTTATTATGATAAAGAAAAACTTTTAATGAATGGAGATCGTTGGGAGCGAGAAATTGCTCGTAATATATTGATGGATGCACCTTATCGTTAAGTGTATCCTTGCATGAGGTGTCGGATAATTTTTCCGATAATGTTTAATCTGGTATGAAATTTTATACCAATTGTTTAATTGATTAAGGAGAAGCCTATGCTAACGGATCTAGCGGCGGCATTTTTCTATTTATTTGCTTTTATTATGCTTGTAAGTGCAGTTGTTGTTATTACAGCTCGTAATCCTGTGCATTCCGTTTTGTTTTTAATATTAGCATTTTTTAATGCTGCAGCTTTGTTTTTGCTTGCAGGAGCAGAATTTTTGGGGCTTATTCTACTTGTTGTTTATGTTGGTGCTGTAGCAGTTTTGTTTTTGTTTGTGGTTATGATGCTGGATGTTGATTTTGCAGAGTTTAAAAACGGTGCGCTTCGTTATGCTCCTATTGGAGCTTTTGTTGGAAGCATCCTTGCTTTAGAACTGATCTTGGTGTTTGTTCGTGGCAGTTTTTCGACCGTTTTTCGACCGCATGTCACGCAACCAATGCCGGATTTATTGCAGCGAACAAATACGCAGGCTCTAGGCGATATTCTTTATACAGATTATGTTTTTTATTTTCAAATTGCTGGAATAATTTTATTGATTGCAATGATTGGTGCAATCGTTTTAACACTTCGTCATAAGTCAGGCGTAAAGCGGCAATCTATTGCGGTGCAAGTTTCTCGAACAGTAGAAAATGCAATTGAAATCAAGCACGTTGAATCAGGCAAAGGCATTTAAGGGGGGAGTTATGCATATTGATATTACGCATTATCTTATTGTTTCTGCTTTGCTGTTTACAATTGGTATTGCAGGCATTTTTCTTAATAGAAAGAATGTCATTATCATCTTAATGTCTATTGAGCTTATCTTGCTTTCAGTTAATCTCAATTTTGTTGCGTTTTCGGCATTTCTTCATGATCTTGTTGGGCAGATATTCGCTTTATTTGTCTTAACGATAGCAGCTGCTGAAGCCGCAATTGGTCTAGCAATTCTTGTCGTTTTTTTCCGTAATCGTGGTTCTATTGCGGTTGAAGATGTTAATGTAATGAAAGGCTAACCAGCAATGTATTATACGATTGTCTTTCTTCCGCTTTTGGGTTTTTTAATTGCTTCTATAGGAGGGAAAACTATAGGAGACCGCGCTAGTGAATTGGTAACATGTAGCTTTATGGTGATTGTTGCCATATTATCATGGATAGCCTTTTTTAATGTTGCACTTACCCATGTTCCAGTGGTTGATATATTCGTATTACATTGGCTTACTGTTGGTGATTTATCCTTTAATTGGGCTTTACATATTGATACATTGACAGCTGTCATGCTTGTTGTTGTAAATAGTGTTTCGGCAGTGGTCCATATTTATTCAATTGGCTATATGCATCATGATCCTTCAAGATCTCGTTTTTTTTCTTATCTTTCCCTCTTTACATTTATGATGTTGATGTTGGTGACATCTAATAATTTGATTCAGATGTTTTTTGGATGGGAAGGTGTCGGACTTGCTTCTTATTTACTCATTGGTTTTTGGTTTCAGCGAGATTCAGCCAATAAAGCTGCAATGAAAGCTTTTGTCGTTAACCGTGTTGGGGACTTTGGTTTTCTTTTAGGAATTTTTAGCATTTTTATTTTGTTTCAATCAGTGAATTTTTCCTCTATTTTTGCAAAAGCGGCAGACAAAAGCTTCATACAAAATGTAACATTTTTAGGTTGGCAGCTTGATGGACAAATGGCAATTACTGTCACATGTCTTCTGTTGTTTATTGGTGCGATGGGAAAATCAGCGCAATTTCTTTTACATACATGGCTCCCTGATGCCATGGAGGGACCAACGCCTGTATCAGCACTTATTCATGCGGCAACGATGGTAACGGCCGGTGTCTTTATGGTTGCGCGGATGTCGCCAATTTTTGAACTCTCTTCTATTGCTCTGACAGTCATTATTATTATTGGGGCAACGACTGCATTTTTTGCGGCAACTGTAGGACTGGTGCAAAATGATATTAAACGTGTGATTGCCTATTCTACATGTTCACAACTTGGTTATATGTTTGTTGCATTAGGCGTTGGAGCTTATGGGGCGGCTGTTTTTCATCTTTTTACGCATGCTTTTTTTAAAGCTTTATTATTTCTTGGCGCGGGCTCTGTCATTCATGCTGTATCTGATGAACAAGATATGCGAAAAATGGGCGGGTTATACAAGCATATCAAAGCAACTTACTGGATGATGATGATCGGAACTCTTGCATTGACGGGTGTGGGAATTCCAGGAACAGTTTTTGGGACTGCAGGTTTTTTTTCCAAGGATGCCATTATAGAATCTGCGTTTGCCTCACATAATATCGCTTCAGGATATGCTTTCTTTCTTCTTGTGTTTGCTGCTTTATTAACAAGCTTTTATTCATGGCGTCTTATCTTTATGACATTTCACGGTAAACCACGAGCAACCGTTGATGTTATGCATCATGTTCATGAATCCCCTCCCGTTATGTTGATTCCACTCTTTATTTTATCTATTGGAGCAATATTTGCTGGTGTCGTTTTCCAGCCTTACTTTTTTGGTGATTTGTATGATGCTTTTTGGAAGGGAGCACTCTTTACAAGCAAACATAATCACATCCTTCACGATGCGCACAATGTGTTAAATTGGGTTAAATGGTCACCTTTTATAGCGATGATTTTCGGATTTATGTTAGCCTATTTGTTTTATATTGTTTTCCCTTCTCTTCCTAAGAAATTGGCTGGTGTTATGCCAAGGATGTATAACTTTCTTTACCAAAAATGGTATTTTGATCAACTCTATAACGTTCTATTTGTGCGTCCTGCTTTCAGAATTGGTTCCTTTCTTTGGAAGGTGGGAGATGGAAAAATTATTGATGGTCTAGGTCCGAATGGTATTGCAGCACGTGTTGTTGATATTACCAATAGAGTGGTTCGGATGCAGACAGGCTATCTTTATCACTATGCATTTGCGATGCTTATAGGTATTGCAATGTTGATCACATGGATGATGATCGGGGGCGTAAATTGATGATCGATTGGCCTATTCTTTCTACAGTTACATTTTTACCGCTTGTTGGTGTCCTTCTCATTTTATTTATCAAAGATGATAGTGAGGTAGCCCGACAGAATATACGCAATGTAGCGTTTTTTACGACTGTGTTTGTTTTTATTCTTTCCTTAATTGTTTGGGCTGGTTTTGATCATACAGATGCCCATTTTCAAATGGTTGAGAAAGCCAATTGGTTAGGGGGAGGGATCAGTTATCATATGGGAGTTGATGGTATTTCTATCCTCTTTGTGGTTCTTTCGGCTTTCCTTTTGCCTTTCTGTATTTTAGCAAGTTGGGAAAATGTTAAAGATAGATTAAAAGCCTATATGATTGCTTTTCTTCTTCTTGAAGTTGCAATTATTGGGGTTTTTTGTGCTCTTGATGCAATGTTGTTTTATGTCTTTTTTGAAGGCAGCCTCATCCCCATGTTTATTATTATAGGTGTTTGGGGAGGCCCACGACGTGTTTATGCGAGTATAAAGTTTTTCCTTTACACTTTACTTGGTTCAGTGCTGATGCTGGTTGCTCTTATGGCTATGTATTGGCAAGCTGGAACACTTGATATACCGACTTTATTAAATTACCAATTCCCTGTGCATATGCAAATTTGGTTATGGCTTGCCTTCTTTGCTTCTTTTGCGGTTAAAATGCCCATGTGGCCTGTTCACACATGGTTGCCTGATGCTCACGTAGAAGCACCTACTGCTGGTTCAGTTATTTTAGCTGGTGTTTTACTCAAATTAGGTGGGTATGGTTTTCTTCGTTTTTCTTTACCAATGTTTCCTATTGCTTCGGCTGAACTTGCTCCTTTGGTTTTTACCCTATCGCTTATCGCTATCATTTATACGTCACTGGTTGCACTTGTTCAAAATGACATAAAAAAACTTATTGCCTATTCCTCAATAGCACATATGGGATATGTGACGATGGGTATTTTTGCTGCGAATGAACAGGGTATCCAAGGTGCTATTTATCAGATGCTATCGCATGGAATTGTTTCAGCGGCTTTATTTTTTTGTGTCGGGGTTATTTATGATCGTCTTCATACCCGCGAAATTTCAGCGTTTGGTGGTCTCGTTAATAATATGCCTAAATATGCTGTTGTTTTCTTAATTTTTACTATGGCAAATGTTGGTCTGCCTGGAAGCTCAGGATTTTTAGGTGAATTTTTAACCTTAATAGGTGTTTTTCAAGTCAACAAATTGATTGTTGTTTTTGCGACGACGGGTGTTATTTTGTCCGCTGCCTATGCACTTTATCTTTACCGGCGTGTGGTTTTTGGTTCCTTGGATAAGGAGAACTTAAAAGTCCTTATTGATCTTTCTACAAGAGAGAAATTTATTCTTTATCCGATGGTTATTCTGACAATATTTTTTGGTATCTATCCAACGCCTATTCTTAAAGCAACGGCGTTTTCCGTAGAAGCCCTCATCAATAAACTGCATTAGATAAGGGAAGAATGCTCATGCAAACTGAAATAATAACGCAATTGGTCTTAATTCTTCCAGAGATTTTAATGGCATTAGGGGGGATAGCGTTTCTTTTGATTGGCGTTTATTCCAAAACGCGTTCCTTTTTAACTTTAACAGGCCTTTCTATTGCTCTTCTTATTGCAACCATTGTTATTATCATTGTTTTTCCCAAAAGTGGTGTATTTCAGACCAATGCGCTCATTATTGACTCTTTTGGTCGTTATATGAAAGTTTTAACGCTCATTGGGGCACTTTTTGCTCTGATTATGTCTGTTGGTTTTACGCGTTCTCAAAAGTTCGATGTATTTGAATTTCCAATACTCATTCTTTTAGCAACTCTTGGTATGATGCTGATGATTTCAGCTGGTAATATGCTCTCACTTTATATGGGGTTAGAATTACAATCCCTAGCTTTATATATCTTAGCTGCCATCAATCGTGATAATGTAAAATCTTCTGAAGCTGGGATAAAATATTTTGTTTTAGGGGCATTGTCTTCAGGATTACTGCTGTATGGTATTTCTTTACTTTATGGTTTTACAGGACAAATTGGTTTTCGTGAAATTGCTGTTGCTTTAAAAGATGAAAACTTACAATTGGGAGTTATTTTCGGAATTGTTTTTATTTTAGCTGGTTTGGCTTTCAAAATTTCTGCCGTTCCATTTCATATGTGGACACCTGATGTTTATGAAGGAGCACCAACACCTATTACAGCGTTTTTTGCTGGTGCTCCTAAAATTGCTGCAATGGCACTGATTATTCGTGTTATTGTTACAGCCTTTATGCCACTAGGTAGTTCTGATGGTTCTATGCCTGCATGGCAGCAAATCTTGATTTTTATGGCAATTACATCGATGATACTTGGTGCATTCGCTGCAATTGGACAGAGCAATATTAAGCGTTTAATGGCTTATTCATCAATCAGTCATATGGGATATGCGCTTGTTGGTTTAGCTGCTGGAGATATACTTGGGATAAAAAGTGTTATTCTTTATATGACTATTTATTTAGGTATGACAATTGGTTCATTTGCTTTTATTCTTGGAATGCGCTCGAGTGGTGGAAATGTTGAAAATATTGATGATCTTTCAGGATTAATAAAGACTCATCCATTTATGGCTGTTGTGATGACAATACAGCTTTTTTCTTTAGCAAGTATACCGCCCATGGCTGGTTTTTTTGGGAAATGGTATACATTTTCTGCTGCTGTTCATGCTGGACTTACTCCACTTGCTGTCGTTGGCATGATAGCGTCTGTTGTGGGGGCTTTTTACTATTTGCGACTTATTAAAATTATGTGGTTTGATGAAGCAAAGGCACGTTTTATTGTGTTGTCCAATGAGCTTCAATTTTGTCTCGGTCTTTCTGCATTCTTTGTTTTGTTTTATATGCTTTTTGGAGTTTGGTTTGCTGAGTTAGCAGAAACAGCAGCGGCTGCATTGTTTTAATGGATATGGTTTATATTCTATCGGATTTTGTACAAAGACAAGGTTACACTGTTGAATCATACAAAACTGTTGATTCAACAAATCTTGTTGCGCAACGAAAAGCGCAAGCTGGTCATCAAGGTTGTCTCTGGATTGTTGCACAAGAACAATCACAAGGAAGAGCGAGAAGAGGTCGAACATGGTCTAGTCCGAAAGGGAACCTTTATTCTAGTCTTTTGTTAATTGACGATATTGTTCATCAAACTGCTGCTCAACTTGGTTTTGTTGCTGGAGTGAGTGTAGTAGAAGCAATAAAACATTTTATAAAGGATGAAAAGCAAGCGAACAATATTGTTCGTTTAAAATGGCCGAATGATATTTTGCTAGGAGGAGCGAAAAGCTCTGGAATCTTGCTTGAGATTTTTAAATTACCATCACAACGGTATGCATTGGTTATTGGTATTGGAATCAATGTAAAACATCATTATGAAGATGCACCGTATCCTACCTCAAGTTTAAATAATATTGGTTTGGATGTTGAAGCAGAACAATTATTTATAGTTTTGGCGGAGTGTTTTTCTAAAAACTATCTTCTTTGGAAACAATTAGAAGGAGTTGATATAATCCGCAAAAAATGGCTCTTATATTCTGCCCATCTTGGACAGCATATCAAGGTATTCAATGATGAAAAAGTTATCGAAGGTATTTTTGATGGTCTTGATAGTGAGTTTAACTGTCTTGTAAAACAAAAAAATGGTCAGCAAGCCATTGTTACAGCTGGAGATGTCCATTTTGGTCTAGCTGCTTCTGTTAATGCGGGCCGTTATTAGTTTAATAAATTTTATTTTACCATCAGATTATCTTAATAACTTAGGAGATATTTATGGTTGCAACCAATGAGAGTGAATTTGTTTTTTTGCCTTTAGGAGGGGTCGGTGAAATAGGGATGAATCTGGCTGCTTATGGATTTGGTCCCGAAAATCTTCGTGAATGGCTTCTTGTTGATATGGGGGTGAGTTTTGCTGGTCCTGAATTACCAGGAGCAGATCTTATTTTACCTGATATTCGTTTTCTAGAGAGTGAAAAACACAATGTGCGCGGTCTTGTTTTGACACATGCTCATGAAGATCATTGTGGTGCTGTCCTTGATTTATGGCCAAAACTTAAAGTTCCACTTTATTGTACTCCTTTTACGGCAGGATTATTAGAGAGTAAAAGGCAATCTGATTTTGGATTTCATGAGATTTCATTCAACATTTTTCAAGCTGGTGATTGTTTTCAAGTCGGTTCCTTTGCCATTGAAGCTATTGCTGTTAACCATTCAATTCCAGAATCGGTATCTTTAGCGATTACAACGTCTTTAGGCACTGTTATCCACACTGGCGATTGGAAAATTGATCTTACACCTTCTCTTGGCGCTAGAACAGATGAAAAGAGATTCCGCACTTTAGGCAATAAAGGTGTTTTAGCATTGCTTTGTGATTCCACGAATGCGTGTCGGGATGGTATAACACCATCAGAACAACAAGTTCAGACAAGTCTTTCTGAAATTTTTTCGAAAGCAGAGGGGCAGGTTGCAATCGTTACTTTTGCCTCTAATGTTGGTCGAATACGTTCAATTGCTCTTGCTGCTGAATCCGTTGGGCGTCAGGTTCTTGTTGTTGGACGCTCGTTAAAACGGAGTCTTATGGTTGCGCAAGAACTTGGTTATATGGATGGTTTAGCTCCATTTGTGACAGAAGATGATTATGGTTATATCCCACGCAAAGAGATCGTTTTAATCGTGACGGGTAGCCAAGGAGAACCGTGCGCTGCTTTAGCAAAATTATCACGCAATGGCATGAGAAATATTGCACTTTCTGCTGGTGATACCGTTATTTATTCATCACGAAGCATACCAGGAAACGAAAAAGCTATTCTTGAAATACAAAATCGTTTTATTGATATGGGCGTTAAAGTTATTACCAATGAGGATGCTCTTGTTCATGTTTCAGGTCATCCTCGTCGCGCAGAACTTGTACAGATGTATGATTGGGTAAAACCACAGATAGTTGTTCCTGTCCATGGAGAAGCAACCCATCTTACTGCTCAGGCAACTTTAGCGCGCCAAGCTGGAATTGAAATTGTTTCGAATATTAGAAATGGGAGTATGTTACGCCTTGCACCAGAACCTGTAGAGATTATTGATCAAGTTCCTGTTGGTCGTATCTATAAGGATGGTTGTCTTATTGGAGATGAAGATGAATTAGGAATCCGCGAACGTCGCAAATTAAGTTATGCCGGTTACGTTGCTGTTTCCCTCCATGTGAATAGCAAGCACGAACTGTTGGGTGATATTGGTTTAAATACCTTCGGATTACCTGAAAATAATGGAAAAGGGGAGAATTTGAAAGATATTCTCTTAAATGTTGTGGAAAATACATTTTATAACATTCCGCGCATTAAACAAAAAAATAAGGAACTTATTCGAGAAGCAATACGACGTGCAGTTAGGGCAGCTGTCAATGAAGCTTGGCAAAAAAAGCCCATTTGTACAGTTTTTTTACATCAGTCAAAATGAAGCGCTTTGGTATTAGGTTATTTTCTTTTTAAGAAAGAAAGAGAAAATTAAATTATAAGCTTATCTTATCTTTAAGCGCGATAGGGGAGCATATAAATTTTAAAAATATGATCGTTATGTTTGCAAGTATTCAGAATGTAGCTATAGATAAACATATCTACTTTAAATTGTTGTAATATGATGGATTTGATTAGGAGTTAATTATTGCAATGCGTCTTTCTCAATACTTCCTTCCACTTTTAAAAGAGAATCCTAAAGAAGCAGAGATTATTTCTCATCGATTGATGTTGCGTGCAGGTATGATTCGACAACAAACTTCAGGGATTTATTCTTGGCTTCCTTTGGGTAAAAAAGTGCTTGATAAAGTTTGTAAGATTATTCGTGAAGAACAAGAACGCGCTGGAGCTATAGAGATATTAATGCCGACGATTCAATCTGCAGATCTTTGGCGTGAAAGTGGTCGTTATGATGACTATGGTTTGGAAATGCTTCGCATTAAAGATCGTCAAAAACGTGATTTGCTTTATGGTCCGACAAACGAAGAATTAGTGACTGATATTTTTCGTTCTTACATTCGTTCTTATAAAGATCTTCCGCTGAATTTGTATCATATTCAATGGAAATTTCGTGATGAAATCCGTCCACGTTTTGGCGTGATGCGTTCACGAGAGTTTTTAATGAAAGATGCTTATTCTTTTGATCTTGATTATGAAGGTTCTCAGACATCTTATAATCGTATGTTTATTGCTTATTTACGTACTTTTTCTCGTCTTGGCTTAAAAGCAATTCCTATGCGTGCTGATACAGGCCCAATTGGTGGAGAACTCAGTCATGAATTTATTATTTTAGCTGAAACAGGAGAGAGTGCAATATTCTGTGATAAACAATTTCTTGAACTTACTGTTCCAGATAGCTCAATTGATTTTAGCGATAAAACTTCTTTAGCTGATATTGTTAAACAGTGGACGTCTTTTTATGCGGCGACAGAGGAAATGCATAATGAAAAGGAGTGGACTCAAGTTCCTGATCAGAATCGTCTTTCGGCGCGTGGTATTGAAGTCGGGCATATTTTTCACTTTGGCACGAAATATTCTGCTCCAATGGGAGCAAAAGTGATGGGACAAGATGGAAAAGAACATATTGTCTCTATGGGGTCTTATGGTATTGGGCCTTCGCGTCTTGTTGCCGCTGCTATTGAAGCTTCCCATGATGAAAATGGTATTATTTGGCCAAGCTCTATAGCACCATTTGATTTTGGTATTATCAATATGAAACCAGAAGATGAGAAATGTACGCATGCCTGCGAAACGCTCTATCGGGGATTAAAACATGCTGGTTTTGACCCATTGTTGGATGATAGAGATGAGCGTCCTGGAACCAAATTTGCAACAATGGATTTAATTGGTTTACCAATACAAATAATTGTTGGACCTAAAAGCATTGCGCAAAATGAAGTTGAAATGAAAAATCGAAAAACGAATGTTAAAGAGTCTCTAACGGTTGAAGATGTCCTTAAAAAGTTTGCTGTAGTTTTATAGGCGATATTATGAAGAGGTTGAGCAGTAAATGGTTTTCATCTTATGAGTGGATGATCGCCTTTCGTTATATGATTCCTAATAAAAAACACGTCGTGGCATCCGTTATTTCAATCATTTCTCTGATTGGAATTATGTTAGGGGTGTTTGCTTTGGTTGTTGTTATGGCGGTGATGAATGGTTTTCGCACAGAACTTCTCAATCGTATTCTTGGTATGAATGGGCATCTTATTGTTCAGGCAGTGCATTCTGGCTTTTCTGATTATAAAACTCTTATTTCTTCTTTAGAATCTGTAAATGGTGTAAAATTTTCTTTGCCTGTTATTGAAGGTCAGGCACTTGTTCAGGGTGAAGTTGAAGGAGGTTCTGGTGCGTTAGTTCGTGGTATGCGTAAACAGGATTTAGAAAAGCTTAAAACAGTCTCTCAAAATATTAAGTTGGGTTCGCTTGCTCAATTTGATAAAGAAGAGGGGGTGGCAATTGGAAGTGGTTTGGCTACAAAATTGGGGCTTACCGTTGGGCGTTATCTTCGTATCATTACTCCAGATGGTGATGCTACTCCTTTTGGGGTTACACCACGTGTTAAGGCTTATAAAGTAAGCGCTATTTTTGAAGTTGGTATGTCTGAATATGATTCAATTTTTGTTTTTATGCCTCTTCATGAAGCACAAATGTTTTTTAATTTAGGAGATAAGGTTCAGTCTCTCGAACTCTTTCTCAATAATCCTGATGCTGTTGATCGAATAAAACCAATGATAGAAAAAGTTGTTGATCAACAAGTCTATTTAATTGATTGGCGGGAGCGCAATCAGGCTTTTTTTTCAGCCTTACAGATTGAACGAAATGTTATGTTTTTCATTCTTTCTCTTATTGTTCTTGTTGCTGCTTTGAATATTATTTCAGGGTTGATTATGCTTGTAAAAGATAAAAGCCATGATATTGCCATTTTACGCACAATGGGAGCACAAAAAAGTGCTATTATGCGTATATTTATTGTTACTGGTATGATGATTGGATTGATTGGAACGATATTGGGCTTAATTTTGGGTATCATAGCGAGCGCGAATATCAATCATATTCAAGATTTTGTCTCTTGGTTATTTAATGTCGATGTTTTTAATCCTCAACTTTACTTTTTAACAAAATTGCCTGCTGAAATTGAGTGGGGACAAACCGCAACAGTTGCTGTAATGGCTTTGTTTTTGTCATTTCTTGCGGCGCTTATTCCAGCGTGGCGCGCTGCTAAGCTCGATCCTGTACAAGCTTTAAGGTATGAATAATGACAGCTATTTTAGAGCTTGTAGAGATTGAGCAACAGTTTTTTGAGAGCCATAAACCTCTCGTTATTTTGGATAAAGCGAATTTTGTCCTTAATCGTGGAGAACTTGTGGCACTTGTTGCCCCATCTGGTGCTGGGAAATCCACACTTCTCCATATTGCTGGATTATTGGAAAAACCAACAGCTGGTGATGTGATGTTACGGGGCGTTTCTTGTGCAAAGCGTTCTGATAATGAGAGGACAGCTATCAGACGGCATGATATCGGTTTTGTTTATCAATTTCATCACTTACTTCCAGAATTTACAGCTTTAGAAAATGTTATGATACCGCAAATGATCGCAGGCTTTAAAAAATCTATAGCAGAAAATCGTGCGTTTAAATTGTTAACATATCTGCGTGTTTCTCATCGTGCGAACCATCGTCCTTCAGAATTATCAGGTGGAGAACAACAACGTGTTGCTATCGCACGTGCGGTAGCAAATGGTCCTTCGGTTCTTTTGGCTGATGAGCCTACAGGAAATCTTGATCCTGTCACTTCAGCTTATGTCTTTCAAGCTTTATCCGCTCTTGTTCGTCAATCTGGTCTTTCTGCTCTTATTGCAACCCACAATTACGCTTTGGCTAAACAAATGCATCGCCGAATTACGCTTAAAGAAAAAAAGATTATTGAACTTCCTTAAAAGTAAGGTACTAAATTTATTCCATAAGTTGAAAAGCTTACATATATCACTTTTTACTTAATTCAAGGAGATCTTTTATGACAGGTTTTGGCGTCGATGAAAATCAACTAGACGCACGCCGTCGTCGGTTGGTTTTTCGTGCGTGGCACCGCGGTATTCGTGAAATGGATCTCATTTTTGGACATTATGTCAATGCCCATATTGTTGGGATGAGTGATGAAACGGTTTCTAAGCTTGAGTATATCCTGTCTTTTGATGATCGTGATTTATTGAGGTGGATTACAGGAGAGATTTCACCTCCTTGTGAAATAGATGGTTCGTTTTTTCGTGACATTATAAACCATCATATTTGCATAAATTTAAATTGATCTTGATGTCTATGTTCAAAAAAATAGTTATTCCCCAACATCTTTCTGCCCATATGATCTTTGATGGAGTCACTGATGGATTTGAAGCCTTTGCACTGGTTAAATTGTGTTCGACAATGGCACAGGATAAACCACTCGTCTATGTTGTCCGTGATGGAACAAAGATTGCGCATTTACAGCAAGTTTTAAATTTTATTGAACCCAATTTGCCTGTCTTTCAATTCCCAGCATGGGATTGTTTACCCTATGATCGTGTGTCCCCTGGAGTTGCTATTACAGCACGTCGTTTGTCAACTTTAACCCATATAGCAAATTTGCGTCAGAATCCACGCGCCGCAATTCTATTAACAACAGCAAATGCAATTATACAAAAATTACCCCCACGGGAAATGATTGAAACTCAGATGATTCACGCACGGGTCGGACAACGTATTCATATGAGGCATTTAATTCAATCTTTAGAATGCAATGGTTTTGAGCGTGTTACAGTTGTTCGAGATGTTGGTGAATTTGCTGTAAGAGGAGGAATTCTTGATATTTTTTCTCCCGTTGATTCTGAGCCTTTGCGGCTTGATTTTTTCGGTGATACCTTAGAAACTATTCGCGTATTTGATTCAGAAACACAAAGAACAACAAAGCAAAAAACTGAGTTTTTCTTACACTCGATGAGTGAAGTTGTTCTTACACCAGAATATGTAAACCGATTTAAAAGCAATTATATTCGTACATTCGGTGTATCTCAAAAAAACAATATGCTTTATGAAGCGCTTTCTCAAGGGCGACGCTTTTCCGGTATGGAACATTGGTTGCCGTTTTTTTATGAGAATCTTGACAGTTTTTTTGACTATTGTGATAATTTTCCTCTTGTTTTTGAACATCTCATAGAAGAAGTTCTCATTGAACGTTATCGCCTTATCGAAGATTATTATAATGCGCGCAAGGAGCGTGAAAATGATAAAGAAAATTCTACTTCTTATCCTCCGATAGAACCTAACCTTCTCTATTTAACACCAGAACATATTTTAGAGCGTGCACAACACTCTGGACAGCGTATTGACTTTACACCTTTTAATGTTCCACAAAATGCAGGACAAACCATTGTTCACGCAAATGTTAAACAGGGATATGATTTTGTAAAAGAACGTAATGCACAAGAAAAGAATGTTTTCTCAAGTGTTGTTCATCATATTGCCTCATTACGTGCTGCGGGCAAAAAGGTGCTTTTAGCGTGTTGGAGTGAAGGATCTCTAAACCGTTTGTTACAGGTCCTTGAAGAGCATGGGTTGCAAAAAATAGATATTGTAAAATCGTTACAAACTGTCAGAGCGACACCACGTAATCATATAACAGCAGCTGTTATAATGATAGAGCACGGCTTTGAAGTGGAAGATTTTGCTATCATAACAGAGCAAGATATCCTTGGTGACCGATTAATAAGATCACCAAAACGGCGTAAAAACAATAAAAATTTTATTTCTGAGATTGCGGCTTTAAATTCTGGCGATATCGTTGTGCATATTGATCATGGTATTGGACAATTTATTGGTCTAAAAACCATTAAGACCACTGGGATTTTGCGCGATTGTCTGGAAATTCAATACGCTGGAGGGGATCGGCTCTTTTTACCTATTGAAAATATCGAACTTCTTTCACGTTATGGATCGGAGGGAACGGATGTCACGTTAGATAAATTAGGTGGGGTTGGTTGGCAAACTCGAAAAACACGACTGAAAAAACATTTATTGGAAATGGCTGGTCAGTTGATTCATATAGCAGCAGAGCGTGCTCTGCGTTCGGCGCCTGCTTTAGTTCCACCAATTGGACCATTTGACGAATTTGTTGCATGTTTTCCTTATGAGGAAACAGAAGATCAAATGGATGCGATTGATGCGGTTTTAGATGATTTAGCTTCAGGAAAACCGATGGATCGCTTGATATGTGGTGATGTTGGTTTTGGCAAAACGGAAGTTGCTATCCGAAGTGCTTTTGTTGCAGCATTGAATGGCTATCAGGTTGCTGTTGTTGTGCCAACAACTTTGCTTTCACGACAACATTACAAAACTTTTATTTCCCGTTTTCAAGGATTACCCATCAAAATTGGCCACGCTTCAAGACTTGTGAAAACAAAAGAACTTGCACAAGTTAAAAAAGGAATTTCAAATGGGACGATTGATATTGTTATTGGAACGCATGCCTTATTGAGTGATGCAGTTCATTTTCTACGATTAGGTCTTCTTATCATTGATGAAGAGCAACATTTTGGTGTCAAACATAAAGAGCGTTTAAAAGAGCTTAAAAGTGATATTCATGTTCTCACACTTTCAGCAACCCCTATACCACGCACTTTAGGGCTAGCATTATCAGGTATACGTGAACTTTCATTGATAACGACGCCTCCCATTGATAGAATGGCAGTTCGTACCTTTATTACACCTTTTGATGCACTTGTTATACGAGAAACATTGCTTCGAGAATATTACCGTGGTGGGCAGAGTTTTTATGTTTGTCCTCGCATCTCTGATCTTGGCTTTATAGAAGAATATCTCAAAATGCATGTTCCCGAACTCAAATTCGTTGTTGCTCATGGGCAAATGCCTGCTGGACAGCTTGATGATATTATGAATGCATTTTATGATGGACAATATGATGTTCTGCTATCAACGACTATTATTGAATCAGGTCTTGATATTCCAACAGCTAATACATTAATCGTGCACCGTGCTGAGATGTTTGGTCTTGCCGCTCTCTATCAATTGCGTGGTAGGGTAGGGCGTTCAAAACAACGTGCTTACGCACTCTTTACCTATCCTTCTGGTAAAGTTTTAACACCTGCTGCTGATCGTCGCCTTAAAGTTTTACAATCTCTTGATACGTTGGGAGCTGGTTTTCAATTGGCAAGTCATGACATGGATATTCGCGGTTCAGGTAATTTTTTAGGTGAAGAGCAATCTGGGCATATTAAAGAAGTTGGATTTGAGCTCTATCAAAAAATGCTTGAAGAAGCTGTCATTGAATTAAAAGATGGCGGGCATAAGGAAGACAAGCAATGGTCTCCTCAGATTTCACTTGGTACCACTGTTATGATACCAGAAAATTTTGTACCTGACTTATCACTCCGTATGGGGCTTTATCGTCGTTTGACAGAATTGGATGATTTGGAACAAATTAATGAATTTGCAGCTGAGTTAATAGATCGTTTTGGTCCTTTACCACTTGAAGTTCAGCACCTCCTTAAAGTCTTTTATATCAAAACATTGTGTCGCAAAGCACATGTAGAAAAATTAGATACTGGACCAAAGGGTGTGGTCATACAGTTTCGTAATAATTATTTTGCAAATAGTGTTGCTCTTGTTCAATGGATTGCAAAACAAGGCGCGATGGCAAAAATTCGTCCAGACCAAAGTATCGCTCTTATTCGTGATTGGTCTACCGTAAATGAAAGACTTGTTGGGGCAGCGGATATTATGACACAACTTGTAGAAATGGCAGAAAAAAATTCTGTTTAGAATTTCTTTTTATAATTCAAAGTGATGACTCATTTTATTAGAGCATATATTTCAGAATATTCGGTTGTTAAACTTTTATAAAACTAAACTTTAAGTTCATAATAAAAATACTCTTTAAGTTTTTAATATATAATACATATTGATAAAATCAAAGAAGTAGCTTAATTCTCACAGTCATAATGAGAGATTCCAACAGAGAATGGAATATTTTTTATAAATTTTTTCAAAAAAGAAAAAATAGCGTAATATGATTTTTTCATCACACAAATTGCTAACTATAGCCTTTTTATTCTTAACTTTAATATGTGGTTTAAAAAATGCGCATGCTGAGTTTTTTTTAACAGAGTTATCGCTTTCTGGTTTAACTCTTGATGAAAAGTATCAGCGTATTAAAGAAAGATTGCAAGTTGTTGAAAAGAGAATAAAGTTTATTGAAAAAACATTTGCTGATTTGACGCTTTCACAAATTCGCGTTTCTAATATAGAACATGATAAACTTATACAGGAACAAAGAGATCTTATTGACGAGAGACTTAAGCTTAATTTGAAAATGGATGATTTAGCTAAAGAAAAAGGCGATTTAATATACAGAGCATATAGGGCAAGAGCTTATGAAGCAGGGGAGTATGAAAAGAAGTTAATTAAAGCAAAGAAATACTTGAAATCTCAACGTTCTTATGAATTGGGAGTTGGTGATGGAGAGGAATATCTTAAGGAGGAAGAGATAAATGAGATGGTAAAGCTTTATCCATATTTTATTCTTGTTTGTAAAATTGATGAAAGTCTGTTGTACACAGAGATAGGAGATTTGTTACGTAAAGATTTTGGTTGGAAAAAAGAAGATTTTAGCTGGGCAAAAGATGCAATTAAATTAACAGATCAAGAGTTTATCAAGGGCATTAAAGAACTTATGGCAGTGGATTTCGATGTCTTTGAAAAAAAAGTGATGAATAGTGTAAGAGACATGATCACACGTAATCCTTCAGGTGTAAGAAGTGTTCCTTTGTTGTGTAAAATTACCAAGAAAATGCATGATATAATGCTTCCCAATAGAAGAAAGAATATTATAAACCGGATAGGTTCTCATATTGAAGAGTGGTTCCAGAAAAGGTAGTATATTTATTCACTTTCCTCAAATTGGAAAGCTATACTCATAGGGTGATATGCTATATGTATGGAATTTTAATATATGCCTAATGTGCTACTCATTGTTCAGATAAGTAATAAAAGTAGTTACCCAAAATAAGGTTTCTATCCAAATTTCGAACTGTTGCAATCAAATCAATATCTGAATGGACATCAAATATCGCTATTATCATCACATCTACAGCAGGATTAGCGGCTTCAGGAAAATTAATTTTCCTTTCAAATTTTCAAGAAGCTGAACTCCAACGATTTATTTGTTCATTTCCTAGAGAGAGTTTCTTAGTTTCTCTGTAATTATATTATAATAAAACATTCCTAAGCAATTTTGAGATTTTCTATCATCAACAGTTCTTATTTCAGAAGAATAGTAAAGAGTGATAAAATACTTTGGAATGGAAGTGTAATCTTTTTTCCTTTAAGCCATTGAATCATAATTTCAAAATGAAAAAGCAAGTCATAAGGAGCAATGATTTTATTATTTTTTCGATAAAAATTGATTTTTGTAGGAGTTTTCAAGATTTTTTTGCAATTTATCTATATCCAATCCATAAGTTTTAGAAATATGCCAGCTTCCATTCATGACGTTAAGAAAAACTGCATCATAATAGGGATACGCAAAATATTTTTTCGTTTACTGATTTTTCAACAGTTGGAAGGATAGAGGTATCACAACCTTTGGTAGATGGTAATTCTTTACAAGATGATGATTTATCACATTCAAAATCAAAAAGAACGCATAGCTTACTTTTTCATTTTAAAATATCGCGAGGTATATTAAAAACAAGCCGCATAAAATCGACAAGAAAACTCTTTAAAAGTTTTTTTAGCAACACGCCTTTCGTAAACAGTTAAAAAATCATGAGAATGAATACTGCTAACAATTTGAATTTATTTGATAAAGATATTAATTATATCTTTTTTTTCAAAGTCAAAACGTCTGTATCGTTACGAAAATATTCAATTCAAATGATGTTAAAATTATTTAATTTTTTCTTAGTAAGAAAATCTTATCCTCAATAATCAATGTTGTTTTTATAGATAATACATTCATTTGAATTAATAAACTGAATTATATAAAGACTATGTCCGAGAGTTTTTCATTTAACTTATTTTTAAAATCATCAATATTAATAGCGTGTTTTGGTAAGATAGGCCTTATTCTTGCTAAAAAAGTAAAAATTTGTGATCTCTCGAGTATGAAAAATCTAATTTAATACTCTGATTTTTAAGTTTTTCGATAGATTTTATCTGTTTTATATAAACAGTTATTGAACATCTTCCTCTATCTTTAAGAAGATTTATTGTAAATAAGACATTTTAAACTGTTATAGGCTTTCCATTTAAACAGGTGCCTTTGAATTAAGAAAAAGGGTAATTTTAGTGCAATCGTTGTTTAATTCAACTTTTTTGCCAAGAAGTTATAAATGTAACAGCTTCATTATGGAAAGCTATCAGCATTATTTTGTAAAAACAAGAAAACTGTTCATTAGAAAAAAGTCCTTTACAAGTTGTTCTAAAATTTTGGATGACAAATAGATTTAATCAATCAAATTTTCTAGCTATACCATAAGTCACTTTAACTTTTAGGTTTTCATAAGGAGATACATAATAAAGATATTCAAATTTATCTAATGATTTTAGTGCTTTATGAATTTTTGTCCCTGTCGCTAGAAGAGCCTATAGCCTAAAAGCAGAATTATAAATGTAAAGAAAATTTTAAAGTAATTAAAAAGTATAGTATAATAGGAAAGTTTACTTTAACTATATTGCAATATTTATTTTTTTATGCGATTTTACCCTATTATGTTGCACTATGGTATTGTATGGGTAAATTTCGATAAAAATTTAATACCATTAAAAAGGGGGATGCTATATACGTATAAAAATTTGATTAGCTCTTTGTCGTTTTTTCTAAATTTGACTTTTCCCTTTATATTGAAGTAAAAAGCATAAGAGTGAGTGTTATTTCATTGGTTTAATTTAATACACTTGATTGAAATTATATTTAATATTCCTAATGTTGGGGTTATTCTAAAAGCGCATTGAAAGGATTAACTTAATCATGTCGCATAAAAATATCTATTCTGTTGTTTCAGTATTGGCCGGAGCTGCAGCCCTTTTTCTTACAATCCATACTTCTGCAGATGCACAAACTTTATCTCAAGGTTGGTATAAAGTTTGCAGTAAACAGCATGATGTTGATGTTTGTAATACAATGAACACTGTTGTATCAAACACCGGACAGCCTTTGACGGCTTTTAATCTTGTGGAAATAAAAGGAAAACAAAATGAACAACGCATAGGCATTCAAGTTCCTACAGGGCGTTTTTTGCCAGAAGGTATCCATATTCAAATAGGAGATAATTTTTCCAAAAAAATTCCTTATGTTATTTGTAATGGACCAAGCTGTATTGCCAATGATGTTTTAGATGATAAGCTTATTGCTGCTATGAAAAGTGGTTCAAAAATGATTGTAACCACAATTAATTTTCGTGGTGCTGCTAATCCTATTGAATTTTCTCTCAATGGATTTACGGCAGCATATACAGGTCCTGGTATGGAAGAAAAAGATTTCCAACAAGAACAAATAAAGTTGCAACAAGCCATTCAATCAAATCAGAAAGAAATTGAAGAGCGTATGCGGGCTGAGCAAGAAAAAGCTAAACAAAAATAATAAACGTAAAGAGTATTTTAAAAAATCTTTTTTATGTTGACCTACAAAAAGCGCCACAAACACTTTGTGGCGTTTTTTTATACTTAACTTTAAGAAAGAGTTTTACGCTTCCACCAACCAATACGTCGAGTTTGAGAAACATCATCAGGTGTTGATGATATAACAACTGGGGAATCCGTTTTCGCTTCAATTTTGGAGGGAGCTTGTTCCTCAGATTCTTTACTTACAGTTTTTTGCACGGATGTTTCTTTTTCTAATTTTGATTTTTTAGAGAGTGACTTTTTATATGCTCTCCGTGTAGACTTTTTAGCATCTGTAGGTGTTTTCTCAACCATATCATGAGTAGCTTTAACTGCTCTTTTTGTTTTAGCTTTATGTATCGAGCTCGCTGTGGATTTTTCTTCTAAAGGCTCCTGTGTTTCTATATTTTGATCGTTCTCAAAGGTTTGCTGATTTTGCGCAGCTTTTGAAGAACGTGTTTTTCGCTTTTTAGGTTTAACAACCGTATCCGTATCAATTTTTACAGCTTCATCTTGTTGTATATTTGAGTGCTCTATATCATTTTTTACTTCTTCAAATTGTACAGATTTCGCAGCAGGAACATGACGTTTACGATGCGCTGTTTTAATTTCTTTCAAAGCTTGTTTGGCAAAATCGCCTACTGGTTCTGCGTAAGGAATACGATTGTGATAAGAGCCATTATCTTGATTGCGGCGACCACCACGGCGCCCCCGACGACGGATACGACGACGAGAATCATCATTTAGTGTATCGTCTTTTTTATGTATATCGGGAGGAGAATCACTATTAATCTCACTTTGAAGATTTTTACGCCGCTGTTTTTGTTTTCTTTCAACGGGCATTTTATCTTCTGTAGACGCATCATCTGTTAAGACTATATCCTTAATGTCTTCTTCATTGTTATTGTCAAAAGTTAATGGAGGCTGAGAAACTGCCTCTGCTACCGCGCCTTTGGAAATAATGAGATGTTGTATTCCAATGCTATCATCTGCTTCAATACTAATATTAAGTTTAAAGCGATCCTCTAGATTAACAAGAAGATTACGCTTTTGATTTAATACATAAAGTGCTGTTGTGACAGGCGTGCGAACAATAATGTTATGTTTTGGATTATGAAGAAGATATTCTTCAATTGAACGCATAACATGTAATGCAATTGAGGCTTCAGAACGAACGTGTCCTGTTCCAGCGCAATGCGGACAAGGTTGTGTTGTACTTTCTAAAACTGATACGCGAATACGCTGACGACTCATTTCCAAAAGGCCGAAGTGTGAAATATGACCGACTTGAATACGGGCACGATCGCTTTTTAAGCAATCTTTCAACTTTTTTTCGACAATTCTCACATTACGCTCTTCAAGCATGTCAATAAAATCAATCACAATCAAGCCCGCAAGGTCACGTAAGCGTAATTGACGCGCTATTTCTTCGGCGGCTTCAAGATTGGTTTGTAATGCTGTTTTTTCAACAGAAAGCTCTTTGGTGGAGCGGCCAGAGTTAACATCAATCGCAACAAGTGCTTCTGTTTGATTAATAACAAGATAGCCACCAGATTTTAAAGAAACTTGCGGGTGCAACATTTTATCAAGTTGAATTTCGATATTATTGCGTGCAAAAATAGGGATAGGATCGCGATAAGGCTGCACAACTTTTGCATGACTTGGCATGAGCATACGCATGAAGTCTTTTGCTTCACGATATCCTTGATCACCAGAAACAAGAATTTCACTGATATTCTTATTGTAAAGATCGCGAATAGAGCGCTTAATCAGACTGCTTTCTTCATGGACAAGGCATGGTGCTGTAGATTTGAGTGTCAAAGTGCGCACAGTATCCCATAGCCGCGTAAGATATTCATAATCGCGTTTAATCTCTGCTTTTGTTCTATTTGCTCCAGCGGTTCGTAGAATAACGCCCATACCCTTAGGAACGGCTAGTTCTTTGACAATTTCTTTAAGACGCTTGCGATCTTGTATATTTGTAATTTTGCGTGAAATACCACCACCACGAGCTGTATTGGGCATTAAAACAGAATAACGACCCGCTAAGGATAAATATGTTGTGAGTGCAGCACCTTTATTACCACGTTCTTCTTTAATAACTTGTACCAACAAAATTTGACGTCGTTTTATTACCTCTTGAATTTTATATTGACGTCCTTGTTTTTGTTGATAGGTAGGAAGTTCTTCGCGCACATCCTCTGCACCAACCATTTCGATATCATTATGAGAAACCTCTGTATCAAATGCTTCTTCTGTATCATCGGGTATTATTGATTCAGATGTTATGTCATTTTCAACGTCTGCTGCTATGGTACTGCTACGCTTCTCTTTTTTTGTTTTTCTAGAACGTTTTTTATTTTTATTTGTTTCTTCAGGAAGACTATCTGCATAATTTTCTCCTACAGCAGCTTTTTCTTCTTCAAGAAGAGCAAGGCGATCAGCAATAGGGATTTGATAATAATCGGGATGAATTTCAGAAAATGTTAAAAAACCATGGCGGTTGCCACCATATTCAACAAAAGCTGCTTGGAGAGACGGCTCTACACGCGTAATACGTGCTAGATAAATATTTCCTTTAAGCTGCTTTTTATGTTCTGTTTCAAAATCAAGTTCTTCAATTTCGTTACCGTGAATAACAACAACACGTGTTTCCTCCGGATGGGAGGCATCTATAAGCATTTTGTTTGACATAAGTTAAAATCCTAAAGGCGACATGCATAACTTTATTCAAACGAACAGTATGACTATTCGTAAACATAAGAAGCTGTCTGCCATAAAAGGGAGATACCAGAAAAACAGAATGGGACACGCTGTGTAAACGCATGATTGCATTCACGTCATTTTTAACCATCATCTTCATCTGTTTTTTATGACTCATAATTCTTGTAAGTCTCCGGAAAAACAATCTTTAAAATAATTCGGATATCCGAACCAGCGAATCTTCAATAGCGCAATCCTAGCTTTTGTAACACAAAGAATTTTCATCCATAAAAAGCCTAAATGTATAATAGCGACAATTTCTTTAAAGACAACTTAATATGGACTACAGATATTGAGGTGGTTACTATTGGCTAAAAAGCGTAAATATCCTTTTATGTTGATATCTTAATTTTGGCAAGTAACAATATAAATAGGTAACACCATAATGTCTTTATTGCCTTAATTGAGCTTTGTTGATGTTAAGATCCTTAGATTTATTATTTGTTGAAAAATAGAGAGTAAATTTGATGACTGTTTTTATAAAATCGAGATGCGTTATAAATAATGTAGAGTATTTTATCCTATGATAAGAAGAGGTTCTATCAAAAACTTAAGTTGGGATATTATTTGCTATATTCCAATTTTTTTATTATTTTTTTTAATATTCCAAACAAATATTCAAGCTGCCGATGCTCTAAAACTTATCAATCTGCGAACCATTGGTGATAGTATGCGCACCCGTGTTGTTGCGCTTTTTGATGCTGAACCAAATGTTCGTTTGCAGATTTTGGATAACCCTGCGCGTTTGATTATCAATTTACCTATCATTGATTTTTCAGCACAAAAGATGCCTTTTAAAAAACAAAATACAGTATCAGGTATGCTATCAGATGTGCGTTATGGTTTCTCTGATACACAAACTTCACGCATTATTTTAACAAGCAAAACGCTTTTTGTTGTTGAAAAAACTGTCGTACAAAAATTGGATAATGGTCTATGGCAACTGCTTATCGACATTAGAAAAAGTACACGAGAGAAGTTTGATAATATATTAAAAAAACAAGAAAAAGCTGATTATAAGACAAATGATCACTTAAGTTTTTCACGTAATTTTCGCGTTGTTCTTGATCCTGGTCATGGTGGGATTGATGGTGGTGCACGAGGTATTACTGGAATTTTAGAAAAAAACATAACACTCGCTTTTGCACGCGCATTACGAGATGAATTAAAAAAAGATTCCCATATCACCGTTACGTTAACACGCGATTCTGATGTCTTTTTAAGATTGAGTGAAAGAGTTAAGAAAGCACAGGAATTTGATGCAGATCTTTTTATATCTATTCATGCGGACACTATTAATATGCGTTCTCTTCGCGGCGCTACAGTTTATACCATATCAAATAAGGCATCTGATGCAATTGCAAAATCCTTAGCTGAAAGTGAAAATAAAGTTGATTTGCTTGATGGATTACCGGCAGAAGAATCGCTTGAAATTACGGATATTTTAATGGACCTTACGCGACGTGAAACCCTCGCATTTTCAGTTAATTTTGCTGATCGGGTTGTTTTAAATTTATCAAAGAGTAATATCAATTTGATAAATAACCCTCATCGATATGCTGACTTTCAAGTTTTAAAGGCTCCAGATATACCCTCTGTCTTGATAGAGATAGGTTATTTATCAAATAAAGAAGATGAGAAATTATTAAACGATCCTCAATGGAGAAAACAAATGGCAGCTTCTATTACGTATTCTATTCGTCAATTCGCAGAATATAGGCAGAAAATGATGCAACCTCTTTAAATTTATAAGGAAATAGAGTACTAATGTGGGCTTATAAGTAAAAGATAGAAGATTATTTTTCTTTATCTCAAGTGTAGTGATGACGCCCACTTTGTGTTGTGAGATAATGTATTTTTGATCAATTCTAAAGAAAGTGGATAGCCGTTTTGATGATGATTTTTTTTAGATATCTTCTTCGCTTTGTTATGACTATTGGAGTCGTTGGAGCAACAGGACAAAGGGTAATAGCAGAAGAGCCAACAAGTGCATTGCCTGATTATGAAGTTCTTTCGCTTTATGAACCTGCTGTGATGACTCGTGTTCATGCTTCTGATGGTAGACTTATGGCGGAATTTGCGACAAAACGTCGCCTTTATTTACCCATTCAGTCAATACCAGAGCTCTTAAAAAATGCTTTTATTTCAGCTGAAGATAAAAACTTCTATCATCATTTTGGTTTAGATCCGGAAGGACTTTCTAGAGCCTTAATCAATAATATCCGTAATATTGGTTCTGGAAAACGTCCAGAGGGAGCGTCAACTATTACACAACAAGTCGCTAAAAATTTCCTTTTAAGTTCAGATGCAACGTTAGAGCGTAAATTTAAGGAAGCTATTTTAGCTATGCGTATTGAGAAAACTTATTCGAAAGATCATATTCTTGAGCTTTATCTCAACGAAATTTATCTTGGTCGTAGTACTTATGGTGTTGCGGCAGCATCTTTAACTTATTTTAATAAATCCGTTAACGATCTTACTTTAGAGCAATGTGCTTATTTAGCAGCTCTTCCGAAAGGGCCAGCAAATTATGATCCTTTCAAAAATACTCAACGCGCTATTAATCGACGCAATTGGGTTATCGACCGGATGGTCGCAAATGGATATGTAACACGTGAACAAGGTGAAAAAGCAAAGGAAAAACCTTTAGGGGCGACAATGCGTGGTAGCGATAGTTACGTATTTGCTGCTGATTATTTTACAGAAGAAGTGCGTCGTCGTTTAATGCATCGCTATGGTGCAAAAACACTTTACGAAGGAGGGCTTTCAATTCGGACAACCCTTGATCCACGTTTGCAGCTTATTGCTCGGCGTGCTTTGCACAATGGATTAATTAAATTTGACCATTCAAAAGGATGGCGCGGAGCTTATAAACATATTGATAAGAGCAATGATTGGGGTACCGAACTTGCAAATATTACAGGATTGAGTGACGTTCCTGAATGGCGTTTAGCTGTCGTCCTTTCTACGAATGCCAATAAAGTAAAGATTGGTTTGCAGCCACAGCGTGAAAATTCAGGTCTATTATCAACAAAGCGTGAAATCGCATTTTTATCTGAAACTGATTCAAAATGGGCATTAAATGTTGTTAAAGAAAATGGCACGCGAAAAACTGTTCGGGATTTATCCCATGTCCTAGAAGTTGGAGATGTTGTTTTTGTTGAAAAAGCATCGAATACAGAAAATATTTACCGGTTACAACAAATTCCAAAGATTGAAGGTGCAATTGTTGCAATGGAGCCTCATACAGGGCGTGTTCTAGCTATGGTTGGAGGGTTTTCTTTTGCAGCTTCTGAATTTAATCGTGCAACACAAGCCTATCGTCAACCCGGTTCTGCTTTCAAACCTATTGTCTATGCAGCAGCACTTGATAATGGATATACACCCGCATCGGTTGTTTTAGATGGTCCCATTGAAATTCGCCAATATAATGGTGAGATTTGGCAACCTAAAAACTATGGTGGTACATTCGCAGGACCTTCAACGCTGCGTTATGGTATCGAACGCTCCCGTAATCTTATGACGATACGGCTTGCCTACGATATGGGAATGCCCCTTGTCGCTGAATATGCAGAGCGTTTTGGTATTGTAGATAAGTTGCAACCTTATCTTCCTATGGCTTTAGGAGCTGCTGAAACAACAGTGTTACGAATGGTTACAGCTTATTCAGTTATTGCCAATGGAGGACGCTCTATTCATCCCTCTCTGATAGATAGAATTCAAGACCGTTATGGAAAAACGATTTATCGCCATGATGATCGTATTTGCGAAAATTGTAATGCTGAGTTTTGGGATAATCAAAGCGAACCTACATTGATTGATGAGAGAGATCAGGTGCTTGATCCTATGACAGCTTATCAAATTACATCAATGATGGAAGGGGTTGTTCAGCGTGGTACAGCTGCACGCTTGCAATATCTTCATCGACATATTGCTGCAAAAACAGGAACAACAAATGATTCTAAAGATGTATGGTTTATGGGTTTTACCCCTGATATTGTTGTTGGTATTTTCATCGGTTACGATCAACCAGCACCGTTAGGGTATAATGGCACGGGAAGTGCATTGGCTGCGCCTGTTTTTGGTGAATTTATGGAAACAGCCCTGAAAGGCAAACCAGATGTGCCATTTAAAATGCCCGAAGGAATGATTTTAATGCCAATTAATCGTAAAACAGGGATGCTTGCTGAGGCGGGAGACCGTGATGTTATTATAGAAGCATTTAAACCAGGAACTGGACCTGCTGATATCTATCAGGTGATTGGTGGTACAAACTCTTTTCAAGAAGGAATTTCTGCAACAACCACTTCTCCACAAGTCAACAAAGCTCTTGAAAGTGGTACAGGTGGTTTATATTAATGGACAAAAATCTTTCTGTTTTCATATGATTCAAGGAAGTGAAAGAGTTTTTATCTATTTTTGTAATAGAACTATAATAAATGGGTTGATGAAGCTATGCCATTGCTTTACTAAAAGCATTAAGTTGGTATGAGATACTAAAGAATATAGCTAAAAAGAGTCTAAAAAGTAAAAACTGCGGTGTAAAATTATGCGAGCTGAAATAGAAGCATTGGTTGATGAAATCCAAAAGGCAATTAAGTTGCTAAGGGGGCATCTTTGACTGGGATCAGTCACTAAAACGTCTCGAATATCTCAATCAAAAAGCAGAAGATCCAACACTTTGGGAAAATGCACAACAAGCGCAAGATATGATGCGTGAGCGTCAGCGTCTTGATGATTCCATCAATGCTATTTTGTCATTTACAAAAATACTCGAAGAGTGCATAGAATTAATTGAGATGGGCGAAGAGGAAAGTGATATGGAAATTATCACTGATGCAGAAAACTCGATACGTAATCTTAAAAATGCGATAGATAAGAGACAAATTGATGTACTTCTTTCAGGAGAAGCAGATCAGAATGACACTTATCTGGAAATTCATGCCGGTGCAGGTGGTACGGAAAGCCAAGATTGGGCATCTATGCTATTACGCATGTATACACGCTGGGCTGAACAACATAAAATGAAAGTTGATATATTGGAAATTCATGATGGAGAAGAGGCAGGAATAAAATCAGCGACGCTTCTCGTAAAAGGTCATAATGCTTACGGTATGTTGAAAACAGAATCAGGCGTTCATCGTTTGGTACGCATTTCACCATTTGATTCAAATGCAAAGCGTCATACTTCTTTCGCTAGCATTTGGGTTTACCCAGTTATTGATGATAATATTGAAGTTGATGTCTCAGAGGCAGATGTTCGTATTGACACATATCGTGCTTCAGGAGCGGGAGGACAGCACGTCAATACGACAGATTCTGCAGTTCGCATTACCCATATTAAAACAGGTATTGTTGTTCAATGTCAAACCGAGCGTTCTCAGCACAAAAATCGAGCAACTGCGTGGTCTATGTTGCGTGCAAGACTCTATGAAGAAGAGCTCAAAAAAAGAGAAGAAGAAACAAATGCTCTTGAATCTTCTAAGACAGAAATCGGATGGGGGCATCAGATTAGATCTTATGTTCTTCAACCCTATCAACTTGTCAAAGATTTACGCACAGGTGTTGAAAACACGGATCCGCAATCCGTACTTAACGGAAATCTGGATGCATTTATAGAGGCAGCACTTGCACAACGCATTTATGGAAAAGTCCAAGAAATTGAAGATATTGATTAATCAGAGATAATATTTTTTCAAAGAATTATAGGTTTATTGCTTGGCTCTTTAATTTCAGCTTTTCAAGCTTAATTTACAAAAGCGAATAGGGAAAAAATTTCACATCTTATAGGCGCTTGAATGACAAAACTTACAAGCCATTACGATGTAAAAGTGCAGCAGCAGCTAATACCTCATCTGCATGCCTAGGTACACTGACTTTACGCCATTCTTCTACTATTTTTCCAGTTGAATCAATCAGAAAAGTGCTTCGTTCAACTCCCATATATTTTCGTCCATACATGCTTTTCTCAACCCAAACACCATAAGCCTCAAGTGTCGTTTTTTCTTCATCGGAAACAAGGATGATGTCAAGATCATGTTTTGTTTTAAATTTGTCATGTTTTTTAACACTGTCTGGAGATATTCCAATAATGACAGTCCCGATTTCGTCAAATTTTGTCTTCAATCGCGTAAAATCAATCGCTTCACGCGTGCATCCACTCGTATCGTCCTTTGGATAAAAATATAAAACAACAATTTTTCCCTGAAGATCAGAAAGACGTAATTTTTTTTCACCGTCGCGTGGTAAATTAAAATCAGGAGCAAGAGTGCCTTTTATCGATTTTATCATTTGTTTTGATCTTTCTTTTCTGTATAGCAAACGTGTAGCAAGAGAATACATAGGAAAGAGTAAAAATTCAATTCTCTTGTCATTCTTTTAAAGAATTTTTATTTCCCTTGAATAACGCCTTATATCATAAGGATGAACTCGAGGAAATGAGAGAAAAGATTATAAATCAATTATAATGGTTTTATCAAAACATGCTTTTTCTTACCAAAAGAAAGTTTAATTGTTCCTTCAGCATTAATATCTTCTTCAAGAAGAAGATGCGTTTCATTTTCGATGATTTTATCATTGATACGGACACCCCCACCTTGAACATGTCTACGTGCTTCACTGTTAGATTTGGCTAATCCTGCTTGTACTAAAAGGGTTAACAATCCCACACCTGTTATTAATTCTGTAGCGTTAATTTCAACAGTTGGAAGGTTTTCTCCGTGTGTTTTTTCTTCAAAAGTTTTACGAGCAGTTTCGGCAGCTTCATTAGCAACACTACGCCCATGCAACATTGCTGTAACCTCTGTTGCAAGAACTTTTTTAGCTTCGTTAATTTCAGTTCCCTGTAATGTAGAAAGTTTAAGGATCTCTTCCATTGGCAATGTCGTATAAAGCTTTAAAAATCTTGTAACATCAGCATCTTCTGTATTGCGCCAATATTGCCAAAAGTGATAAGGTGAAAGCATATCTGCATTAAGCCATACAGCGCCATTTAATGATTTACCCATTTTAGCGCCGGAAGAAGTTGTTAATAATGGTGAAGTTAATGCATATAATTGCACTGTTCCTAAACGATGTCCTAACTCAATGCCATTGATAATATTGCCCCATTGATCAGAGCCCCCCATTTGCATGCGTAACCCATAACGCTTATAAAGTTCAACAAAATCATAAGCTTGCAAGATCATATAATTAAATTCAAGGAATGACAAAGAATGTTCGCGTTCAAGTCTCAATCTAACAGAGTCAAAGGACAACATACGGTTAACAGAAAAATGTTTTCCTACATCACGTAAAAATTCTAAATAGTTCAAGTTACATAACCATTCAGCATTATTAACAATGCATGCATCGGTTTTTCCATCACCAAAGGTCAAATAGTTAGCGAACACCTTTTTAATACTAGCGATATTTTTAGCAATATCATCTTGTGTCAAAAGGCGTCGTGCTTCATCTTTAAAGGAAGGATCACCGATCAGTCCTGTTCCTCCTCCCATCAGAGCAATGGGACGGTGGCCGGTTTTTTGTAACCAATAAAGCATCATAATTTGCAGAAGACTTCCAGCATGTAAACTTGATGCAGTAGGATCAAAACCAATATAAGCGCTTACAACTTCTTTTGCAAAAAGATCATCTAAGCCTTTTTCATCTGAAACTTGATGAATAAAGCCACGTTCGTTCATAATGTGTAAAAAATCAGATTTAAAGGCAAGCACAGATTTTATTTCCTAAATAATATTGTATTCATTTATATAACGAGATTGCTCATGTGTTTTTTCTACCATAAATAATGCAAATCTCATAAGAAAATGAAAGATATGAGAAGTAAAATAAACACCATAAAAATCCTTCTTATGAAGATAAAAAAAAGCGTGTTTGTTTATTCTTAAACGCAAACAGATGCACAAAAACTGGAAAATAAGGCAAAAAATAAACCTCCTTTTCCCTATTAGAATGAATTCGTTGTATTTTTAGTGTTTTAGGTGAGCAACAATACTTCAGATGGTGGAGCAAGGAATTCCGTTGTAATATGATCATCTAGATATTGAGAACATCGTTCAATGAGCTCTTTATTGCATCCGCTAAAAAAGTGGTTAGCGCCTTCTAGTACTTCTTGTGTAATCGTAATTCCTTTTTGTATTTTTAGTTTATCTACAAGAGCTTGAACATCTTTGGGGGGAGCAACTTTATCGATATCGCCGTGAATGATAAGTCCAGAGGAGGGGCAGGGGGCAAGAAATGAAAAGTCATAAACATTAGGTTGAGGAGCAACGGATATAAAGCCCTCAATTTCTGGTCGGCGCATTAAAAGTTGCATTCCAATCCAAGCACCAAATGAATATCCAGCGACCCAGCAATTTTTAGAATCAGGATGCTGGGTTTGTACCCAATCGAGCGCCGCAGCAGCATCAGAAAGTTCTCCTATTCCATAATCAAATTCACCTTGGCTGCGACCGATACCACGAAAATTAAAACGTAAGGTCGTAAAGCCACGTTGTTGAAACATATAGAAGAGATCATACACAATTTTATTGTTCATCGTGCCACCAAATTGGGGATGAGGATGCAAAATAATGGCAATTGGTGCATTTTTTTGCGGTGAGGGTTGATAACGCCCTTCAAGCCGACCTGCGGGACCATTAAAAATAATTTCTGGCATTAAATGCTCCTTAAAATACTATAAAGGCTCTCATTGACCTTGACCGACTTTTACCATAGAATCTCTATTTAATTACTAGATATTCTTTTTTAAGTGCATTTTTCAAGAAAATTGCACTATTTTTGACATCAATTCATAAAATTAATAATTGCGATGTAAAATGGTTGTAAGACGCCGATATTTTGATCACAATGCGACAACACCGCTCAAGAAAGCGGCACGGGTAGCATTATTAGAATCCTTAGAGATATTTGGTAATCCATCATCTGTTCACGCAGAAGGACGTGTTGCTAAAGCTTTATTAGAAAAAGCACGCAGGCAAATTGCTGAAAATCTTAACACCCATCCAGATCATGTTGTATTTACATCTGGTGCAACTGAAGCAGCAGTGACGCTCTTAACACCCCTTTATGATATGGGAAGCTCTAAAGTTCAATTTTCTCATTTATATATTGGAGCGACTGAACATCCATCCATTGCAGAAGGAGGACGTTTTTCTAAAGAATCCATTAGTGTCGTTGCTGTTGATCAAGATGGGCTCATTCAACAAGATAAATTAATTTCTCTCTTAACCGTTCACGATAATAGAAAAGGTCTTCCTCTTGTTGCTATTCAAGCTGCTAATGGTGAAACCGGTGTTATTCAACCAATAAAAGAAATAGCTGCTATTGTTCGGAACTTTGGAGGCATTCTTATCGTTGATTTGACACAATATGTAGGAAAAAACTTTGTTGATATTCATCAAATGGGAGGAGATTTTTTTATACTGTCTGCGCATAAAATTGGTGGACCAAAAGGAATTGGAGCTTTTGTTTCATGTGGGAACCTTTTGATGCCATATCCTCTTATTGTAGGAGGAGGGCAGGAAAAGGGTTTGCGTGGAGGAACAGGAGCTGTGCCACTCATTGCTGCTTTTGGGGCAGCGATAGCCGATTGTTTCACACAAGAAGAGAGAGAACAGTTAATATCTTTACGTAATAAATTAGAAGATGGAATACAGAAAATATCTCATAATGTTGAAATTTTTGGTAAACGCGTTCAACGTCTGCCAAACACAACTTATTTTACTGTGCGTGATATAAAAGCTGAAACTATGCAAATTGGCTTTGATTTGGCAGGCTTTTCTGTCTCAGCTGGTTCTGCTTGTTCTTCAGGAAAAGTAACACAAAGTAAAATTTTGACAGCAATGGGACATCATGTCCCTAATGGCGCGATTCGCATTTCAATAGGACAAAGCACAACATCTCAAGATATTGATGACTTTTTATTGTTTTTTGCCCAACTTATCAGGAATAAAAAAAGGTAGAACTTATTCATTTATATTTATAAATTAGAATTATTGTAAAAAACAAATAAGTTTGATTGAAATTTTTCCACTTTATCTATAGCCTAGAGAGTGAGCTAGTCATTCTAATTCTGTAAAAACAAGACTTTTAGTTACCGGTTCTTGATACCAAAAATGGAGAAAGTTTATGCCGGCAGTACAAGAAACAATACGCCAAGTGCGTGAAATAGATGTTGATCAATATAAATATGGTTTTGAAACCAATATTGAGACAGATAAAGCTCCAAAAGGTTTAAATGAAGATATTATCAGATTTATTTCTGCTAAAAAACATGAACCTGAATGGATGTTAACATGGCGCTTACAAGCTTTTCGTCGTTGGTTAACAATGCAAGAGCCTGATTGGGCGCGCATTAAATACCCCAAAATTGATTTTCAAGAGCTCTATTATTATGCTGCTCCTAAAAATCATACAGGACCAAAATCTTTGGACGAAGTGGATCCTGAGTTATTGGCGACTTATGAAAAACTTGGTATTCCTCTCAAAGAACAAGAAATTTTAGCAGGGGTAAGAAAACAATCTGATCCCTCTACTTTTGATGATAGTATTTATGAAACGGGACAGGTAGCTGTTGATGCAGTCTTTGATTCTGTTTCTGTTGTAACGACATTTAAAAAAGAGTTGGCACGTGCTGGTGTTATTTTTTGCTCTATTTCGGAAGCAATTCTTGAACATTCCGCTCTCATTAAAGAATATTTAGGAACGGTCGTTCCTGTCGGTGATAATTATTACGCTGCCTTAAATGCCGCTGTTTTTACAGATGGTTCATTTGTTTATATTCCCAAAGGTGTTCGTTGTCCTATGGAGCTTTCAACCTACTTCAGGATTAATGAACGCAATACAGGCCAATTTGAGCGGACATTAATTATTGCAGATGAAGATTCTTACGTTTCTTATCTTGAGGGATGTACTGCTCCCCAACGAGATGAAAACCAACTTCATGCTGCTGTTGTAGAGCTTGTTGCGCTTAAAAATGCAGAAATTAAATATTCTACAGTACAAAATTGGTATCCTGGTGATAAGGATGGTAAAGGTGGTATTTACAATTTTGTGACAAAGCGTGGAGACTGCCGAGGCGATAACGCAAAGATATCATGGACACAAGTTGAGACAGGTTCTGCCATCACTTGGAAATATCCCTCTTGCTTACTGCGTGGTGATAACTCACGTGGAGAATTTTATTCTATTGCCGTTGCAAATGGGCATCAACAGATTGATTCCGGTACAAAAATGATTCATCTAGGAAAAAATACATCAAGCCGTATTGTTTCGAAAGGTATTTCAGCTGGTTTTTCAAATAACACCTATCGGGGGCAAGTGACAGCACATAGAAAGGCGCAAAATGCACGTAATTTTACACAATGTGATAGTTTGTTAATTGGTAATGATTGTGGTGCTCATACAGTCCCTTATATTGAAGCAAAGAATGCGACAGCGCAATTTGAACATGAAGCAACGACATCAAAAATTTCTGATGATCAGCTTTTCTATGTTATGCAACGAGGAATACCTGAAGAGGAAGCGATTGCGTTAATTGTAAATGGTTTTGTTAAAGAAGTTATTCAAAAACTTCCAATGGAATTTGCTGTCGAAGCACAAAAACTCATTGGTATTAGCCTTGAAGGTAGTGTGGGATAATTATTTAATAAAGAGCACACTTGATATCAAATAGCCAGAACAGGATTAAATTATGTTGGAGATAAAAAATTTACGTGCCCGTATTGTTGGGACCGATACAGAAGTTATTCGTGGTTTAAACTTGACTGTCCAAGATGGTGAAGTTGCTGCTATCATGGGACAAAATGGAGCCGGAAAATCAACTTTATCGTATTTGCTTGCTGGTCGTGATGATTATGAAGTGATAGAAGGTGATATTCTTTATAATGGACAATCACTTTTAGAAATGGATCCAGCAGAGCGTGCTACCTATGGTGTTTTTCTTGCCTTTCAATATCCAATGGAAATCCCTGGAGTAGCAACAATGGAATTTTTAAAAGTTGCAATGAATTCTCAACGCAAGGCGCGTGGTGATGCAGAGCTTAAAATTCCTGAATTTATAAAATATGTTAAGGAGGTTTCTTCAAAACTTGAAATAGATATGGACATGTTAAAGCGTCCATTGAATGTAGGTTTTTCAGGTGGAGAAAAAAAACGTGCTGAAATTTTACAAATGGCGCTTCTTGAACCTAAACTTTGCATCTTAGATGAAACAGATTCTGGCTTAGATATTGATGCTTTAAAAATTGTAGCGGATGGTGTGAATAAACTTCGGGATGCAAAACGTTCTTTTTTAGTGATTACGCATTACCAGCGCCTGCTTAACTATATTGTTCCTGATACGGTGCATGTTCTTTATAAAGGACGAATTATTAAAAGTGGCGATAAATCATTAGCGCTTTATTTAGAACAAAATGGATATGCTGATCTCATCAGCGAAGCTGCTTGAGGTCATTGAATATGAGTGCACGGCAAGAATTGTTAGCAGTTGAAAAAGATATACTCAATAATTTCAACCAATGTGTAGACAATTTACCTGGTGATAGAGCTGTACAAGCCATTCGCAAGAACGCGATTGAACTGTTTCAAAAAACACAACTTCCTTCACGTAAAATTGAAAATTGGCATTATACGAATCTGCGCACATTATTGAAATCTGTTAGTCATTTTTCAGAAATAAGTGATGAACAATTCGTTGAACCCTTACTTTCAGAAAGTGCTCTCTTCTCTATTAAAAATGGAAAAACAGTTACACAATCACAGAAAACAAATATTACAGTAAAACGCCTTGCAGAGGTATTAAAAGAAAATTTTGTCAAGATAGACCAAATTATTTCTGATGACGATTTTATTGGACAATTAAATACAGCTTTTGTTACAGACGGTTGGCTTTTTCACATTCCTGAAAATACAAAATTAAATGTCCCCATTGAATTACAAAATATTCAAATGGGAGGACAATCTCATACTTTTTCAGACATAAAAATTGATAAAAACTGTCAAGCCGTATTTGTTGAACATCAAATTGGTAATGATAAAGATACCTTTGTCAGTTCGATATCTTCCTTAAATATTGCTGCTTATAGTGATGTTACATGGATCATCATTTGCAATCGTGGTTTTAACTCTACGCAGTTTAGCCGATTTCGGGCTATTCTTGGGCAAGAAGCAAAACTGTCCCTTTATGTAATTAATATAGGTAGCCAACTTAATCGTCAGGAAATTAATGTTGTGTTACAGGAAGAGGAATCAAATTTTCAATTACGCGTTATCAATTTATTATCAGGACAAACGCATAGCGATCTTACGATGACTGTTGGTCATGTTGACGAAAAATCAACCTCAACCGAAATTATACGCAACGTTGTCACGGATAAGGCTGTTGGTGTTTTTCAAGGAAAAATAAGCGTTGCTCAAAAAGCGCAAAAAACAGATGCACGTATGGCTTGTAATAGCCTCGTACTTTCAGATACTGCGGAATTTAATGCAAAGCCTGAACTAGAAATTTTTGCCGATGATGTTGCATGTGGACATGGTGCAACAGTTGCTAATATTAACCATGACCACCTTTTCTATCTCATGGCACGTGGCATTCCTTTTAAAACTGCTCGCGGACTTTTAATTAAAGGATTTGTCTTCGAGCTTATTGAAGACATCAAACAAGATGATATTCAAGCTATTTTAAAAAACATTATTAGCAGTTGGTTAGAAAAAAATGTTTAAGGTAAAAAAATGGGAAATGACGTACAAGCATGCAGTTATGATGTAGAAAAAATTCGGCGTGATTTTCCTTTTTTACAGCGTAGTGTTTATGGAAAGCGATTGATCTATCTTGATAATGGTGCCTCTGCTCAAAAACCACAATCAGTTCTCAATGCTATGGATCATTTCTATCAATGCAACTATGCGAATGTACATAGAGGAATGTATTTTTTAGCAAACGCAGCAACACAATCTTATGAAAATGCTCGTGAAACAGTTCGTGCGTTTTTAAATGCTCAAACAGTTGAAGAAATTGTTTTTACGAAAAATGCAACAGAAGCGATAAATGCTGTTGCTTATGGTTGGGCTATGTCTAAATTAAAGGAAGGTGATGAAGTTGTTCTCACCATTATGGAACATCATTCAAATATTATTCCTTGGCATTTTCTTCGTGAACAAAAAGGTGTTAAGCTCATTTTTGTTCCGATTGATGAAAATGGTATTTTACATATTGAGGATTTCCAAAAAGCTTTAAGTAAACGAACAAAACTGGTTGCTATTACGCATATGTCAAATATATTGGGAACTATTCCTCCTGTTCAAGAGATTGTTCAGCTCGCACATCAAAATGCCATTCCTGTACTTGTTGATGGTTCTCAAGGGGCTGTTCATTTAACAGTTGATGTGCAAGATCTTGATTGTGACTGGTACGTTTTTACGGGGCATAAGCTTTATGGTCCTACGGGTATTGGTGTTCTTTATGCTAAAAAAGATCGGCTAGAGGAAATGCATCCTTTCCAAGGAGGAGGGGAAATGGTTGAGGATGTAACAACTGATAAAGTTTCTTATAATACTCCTCCCTACCGCTTTGAAGCAGGAACGCCTCCCATAGTTCAAGCCGTTGGATTGGCTGCTGCTATTCATTATGTACAAGAAAAAGATAGAAATGCTATTCATGCACATGAAACAGCTCTGTTAGCCTATGCACATGAAAAGCTTGAAACAGTTAAGTCATTGCGTATTTACGGACGTTCTCCTCACAAAGGCGCTATTATATCTTTTGAAATGGAAGGTATCCACGCCCATGATATCGCTATGTTTATTGATAGACAAGGGGTTGCTATACGTGCGGGAACACATTGTGCACAGCCTTTATTACAACGCTTTGGTTTAACATCTATTTGTCGTGCTTCGTTTGCTATGTATAATACTTACGAAGATATTGACCAGTTAGTGGAAGCATTAGAAAAAGCAAGGACGTTTTTTAATGGCTAAAACAGTTGAAGAGCATCATTCTACAGAATCTGTTGAAACTGTAAGTGAAAATGAAAAGTCTTATATATCAGCAATTCCAGCAGATGAGATTGATCGTATGACAAATGATATCATTTCTGCTCTGAAAACGGTTTATGATCCAGAGATTCCTGCTGATATTTATGAGCTAGGATTGATTTATCGTATTGATATTGAAGATGATCGTTCAGTAAAAATTGAAATGACGCTTACAGCACCAGGATGTCCCGTTGCTGGTGAAATGCCAGGTTGGGTAGAAAATGCTGTAAACGCAGTTGAGGGGGTTTCGCACGTTGAAGTCACCATGACATTTGATCCTCCATGGACACCTGATTGTATGTCAGAAGAAGCGCAAATTGCTGTTGGATGGTATTAAAAATTATTATCTATAATATATTATTTAGTTTTTTAATTTTGCATTTAAGAATGTTCGTATGCGTTATAATAAACAAAAATTGGAACTCACTTGGATTGGAAAAGAGAAACGCCCAAAACTTGAACCTCGTATTTTATTAGAAGATCTTGAGAAATCTTATCATGCTCCACACCAAGTATCTGCTCAAGATATTTTTGATAATAAACTCATCTTTGGTGATAATTTACTCGCGCTCAAAGCGCTTGAACAAGAATATACAGGTAAGGTAAAGTGTATCTATATTGATCCACCTTATAATACCGGCAATGCATTTGAACATTATGAAGATGGTTTAGAGCATTCCATATGGCTCAGTCTTATGAGGGATAGGTTAGAATTGTTACATCATTTGCTTGCAGATGATGGAAGTATTTGGATATCCATTGACGATGATGAGCAAGCTTATCTTAAAGTTATGATGGACGAAATTTTTGGTCGAAAAAACTTTATAAATAATATTATTTGGCAAAAGAAATACGCTCCACAAAATGATGCAAAATGGCTTTCAGATAACCATGATTTCGTAATGGTTTATGCTAAAGATAAAACTATTTGGCGGCCTAATTTACTTCCTCGTTCAGCTGATATGGATGCGCGCTATAAAAATCCTGATAATGATCCACGCGGTTCATGGAAATCAGATAATTTATCTGCGAAAAGAGTAACACCTAAAGATATTTATGAAATCATTACGCCTTCTGGGCGTAAGGTGATGCCTCCAAATGGAAGAAGTTGGGCAATTAGTAAACAAAAATTTTTAGAGCTATTAAAAGATAATCGTATTTGGTTTGGCCCAACAGGAAGTAATGTTCCTTCTTTGAAACGTTTTTTATCGGAAGTAAAAAATGGTATGGTTTCGATGACTATTTGGCCTTATCAGGAGGTTGGCCATAATCAAGATGCAAAAAAAGAAGCCAAAGTCTTTAATTCTGATAATGTATTTGCAACCCCAAAACCTGAACGTCTTATGGAACGGATTATTCAACTTGCCTCCAATCCTGGTGATCTTGTACTGGATTCCTTTGCCGGTTCTGGTACCACTGGAGCGGTTGCTCACAAAATGGGACGTAAGTGGATTATGATTGAACTTGGGGAGCATTGCCATACACACATCATTCCTCGTTTAAAACAAGTGATTGATGGAACTGATCAAGGTGGTATTTCTAAAAATGTAAATTGGCAAGGTGGTGGAGGATTCCGCTATTATCGTCTTGCACCTTCTTTGTTGCAAAAAGATCCATGGGGACAGTGGATTATTAGTCGCGAATATAATGCTGCTATGCTTTCAGAAGCTATGTGCAAACATATGGGATTTACCTATGCCCCTGATGAAAACCATTATTGGATGCAAGGATATTCAACCGAAACGGATTATATTTATGTAACGACCAATGCAATGACACATGAACAACTACGCGTTATCAGTGAAGAGGTTGGTCTTCATCGTACTTTGCTTATTTGTTGTGCAGCTTTTGATACAAAACCAGAATCTTTTGAGAATCTCACGCTTACCAAAATACCGCGTGCTGTCTTAGAAAAGTGTGAATGGGGGAGGGATGATTACAGTTTGAATGTAGCAAATCTTGAACCAATGGTGGTAGTAAAAGAGCCCTCCAAAAAAGATAAAGATATTACACAAGTAGAATTAGATTTATTCGAATAAATAGAAAAGAGACAGTTGGCAAATGAGCCGTAATAAACAAAAATTGGAACTCACTTGGATTGGAAAAGAGAAACGCCCAAGACTTGAACCTCGTATTTTATTAGAAGATCTTGAGAAATCTTATCATGCTCCACACCAAGTATCTGCTCAAGATATTTTTGATAATAAACTCATCTTTGGTGATAATTTACTCGCGCTCAAAGCGCTTGAACAAGAATATACAGGTAAGGTAAAGTGTATCTATATTGATCCACCTTATAATACGGGCAATGCATTCGAACATTATGAAGATGGTTTAGAACATTCCATATGGCTTAGCCTTATGAGGGATAGGCTGGTGCTATTGCACATATTACTGGCTGAGAATGGTGTACTTTTTATGCAGTTGGATGACAATGAAATACATTATGCAAAAGTCTTATGTGATGAGTTATTTGGGCGTAATAATTTTATTACTAATCTTATATGGCATAAAAAAAGAGGAAAAGATAATTCTTCTCGTTATTTTAGTACAACCCATGACCATATTTTAGTTTATGCAAAAAACTCCTCAAAGTTTTATATCAATCGTGTTGCATTAGATGATACAACAAAAAAAGCATATTCAAATCCTGATAATGATCCAAGAGGTGCATATCGTGTTCTCGGCTTGTGGGCTAGGCAGCAAGGCGGATCTGAATTTGAATATACTACTAAAGCAGGAAAATTTTTTTCTAAGCGCCTGTGGCTTGTTAACTTAGAAAGTATGCAACAATTAGATAAAGAAGACCGCCTTATCATCAAAGGTAATAATTTATACCGTAAATTTTTCCTTTCAGAAAATAAAGGAAGTATTCCAGAAACTATCTGGATAGGTCTTTCCAATAATGCAAATGCTAAAGATGAATTGAAAAAAATATTTACTAATCATATAGTAGAGTTATTTAATACTCCAAAGCCTGAACATCTTCTTCAGAGAATTATTGGTATAGCCACTGATCCTGGAGATCTTGTTTTAGATTCTTTTGCCGGCTCTGGTACCACTGGAGCGGTTGCTCACAAAATGGGCCGCAAGTGGATTATGATTGAACTTGGGGAGCATTGTCATACACACATCATCCCTCGTTTAAAACAAGTGATTGATGGAACTGATCAAGGTGGTATTTCTAAAAATGTAAATTGGCAAGGTGGTGGAGGATTCCGCTATTATCGTCTTGCACCTTCTTTGTTGCAAAAAGATCCATGGGGACAGTGGATTATTAGTCGCGAATATAATGCTGCTGTGCTTTCAGAAGCCATGTGCAAACATATGGGTTTTACCTATGCTCCTGATGAAAACCATTATTGGATGCAAGGATATTCAACCGAAACGGATTATATTTATGTAACAACCAATGCAATGACACATGAACAACTCCGCGTTATCAGTGAAGAGGTTGGTCCTCATCGTACTTTGCTTATTTGTTGTGCAGCTTTTGATACGAAACCAGAATCTTTTGAGAATCTCACGCTTACCAAAATACCGCGTGCTGTCTTAGAAAAGTGTGAATGGGGGAGGGATGATTACAGTTTGAATGTAGCAAATCTTGAACCAATGGTGGTAGTAAAAGAGCCCTCCAAAAAAGATAAAGATATTGCACAAGCAGAATTAGATTTATTCGAATAAATAGAAAAAGCGGAGTTTCTCATGAACGCAGTTGAAAAAAAAATTGCTGCTCGTTTATCATTGCGCTACCCTCAACACAAATCCTTGAATGTTTTGGTGCAAATCCTAGAAAATATTGAACTTTCTAAAAATACTGATTTAGTTGCAGATTTGGAAGCAATAAAAAAACTTTATCCTTCTGTACAAGATTTTGAACGCGATTTTCCTTCTTTTTGTTTTGCTTTGGCAACTGGAGTTGGAAAAACACGTTTGATGGGCGCTTTTATCAGCTATCTTTATTTAACAGGACGCAGTCGCAATTTTTTTATATTGGCGCCAAATTTGACTATTTATGAAAAATTAAAACAGGATTTCAGTCCTCAAAGTCCCAAATATGTATTCAATGGAATGAATGAGTTTGTTGCAAATAGACCGGTAATTATTACAGGTGATGATTATGAAAGCGGTAAAGGAATTCACTCTAATGAACCGAAATTTTATGGACAACAGCGTTTGTTTGAGGATGGAAATACAGCTTTTATCAATATTTTTAATATTTCCAAAATTAACACAACGGATCATAAAAAAGGAACTGCAAAATCAAATATTCCACGGATTAAACGCTTACAAGAAACTATTGGCGAAAGTTATTTTGATTATCTTGCAAATCTTCCTGATCTAGTGCTGTTAATGGATGAAGCGCATCGTTATCGTGCTTCTGCGGGTGTTTCGGCGATTAATGAGTTGAAACCTGTTTTAGGTTTAGAGCTTACAGCAACACCGAAAACAATAGGGGCAAAGCCTGTGAATTTTAAAAATGTTGTATACGGCTATTCACTTGCAGAGGCTATGAGAGATGGGTTTGTGAAAGAACCCGCTGTCGCTACACGTAAAGACTTTCAACCGAAAAACTATACGTCTGAACAATTAGAGTATATTAAACTACAAGATGCAATTCATGCACACGAAAAAGTAAAAGCAGATTTGGTTATCTATGCTAGTGATTATAAAAGAAAATGCGTTAAACCTTTTGTGTTAGTTGTAGCGCAAGATACAGAGCATGCGCAGAAATTGCGTGATTTATTAGAAGCGGATGATTTTTTTGCCGGAGCTTATAAGGGAAAGGTTATAGAAATTCATTCAAAACAATCGAATACAGAAGAAGATAAGAATATTCAGAAACTGATTGCAATTGAAGATCCAAATGAACCAACGGAAATTGTTATTCACGTTAATAAACTGAAAGAAGGATGGGATGTCACCAATCTCTATACCATTGTGCCGTTGCGTGCATCTACTTCAGAGATTTTAACTGAGCAAACGATAGGTCGTGGATTACGTTTGCCGTATGATAGTAAAACTGGCATAGAATCCATTGATCGTTTAACAATCATTGCACATGACCGTTTCCAAGATATTATTGATCGTGCTAATGAGCCAAACTCAATTATTAAAAAGCATATTGAGATTGGAATAGGAGGGGATATATCAGCTGAAAAATCAGATATACTCACAGTACCAAGTTGTGCAGAAACTGAATCAACAAAGACAACGGTGACACGCTACTCCCATATAAACGGAGCATCTGATTTACAAGATGTCGTGTTGCATAATACGGCTCCACCTTTCACTTCCGAAGAGAAAAAAATTGCTGATATTACGTGGAATATTATCAAAGGATATGAGAAATTGCCGAATTCTCAGGCACTTTGCTCCACTGTAATACAAGAAAAAATCAGTAATGAAGTTATTGAAACCATGCACGCGTCAAAGGGGACCCTCATTTCTGATAGCATAAAAATAGAGGCTGAAGCTTTGGTGCAAAAAGTGGTTGCAAACCTAACAGAAAATTTAGCAAAACATATAATAGATATTCCCAATATTGTGCTTATTCCCTCTGGTGAGATTACTTATGGTTTTTCTGACTTTGATTTAAAAAACCTAGAAAGTTTAAACTTGCAACCCGTGAGTAGAGAGCTTTTAATTCGGGAATTACGCACACATAAAAGTATTTTTCTTACCTCTGAAAATGAGTATCTCAAAGAGCCTCATCTTGAAAATTATATCATTCGTACTTTAATTGATAATGACTTTATTGATTATGACAATCATACGCCACTATTACGAAAATTAGCGGGGCAGTTGGTGCAACATTTTCGCTCTTATTTATCAAGTGATGCTGCTGTTGAGAATGTATTGATTCACTATCAGCATCAAATTAATAATTTTATAGTTGCTCAATTAAAATCACACCAGTGGGAAACACAACAAGATTATGAGGTTAAAATTACGCGGGGGTTTACAACTTTAACACCTCTTCACTACGCACTATCACAGGGTACATTTCCTCTTGATTTTCGTTGTATTCCTTCCAATAAAAGCGATATTAAAACATTGGTATTCAAGGGATTTAAAAAATGCTGTTATCCTTTACAAAAATTTGATTCAGTGGAGGGGGAGTTGCGGTTTGCTCAAATATTAGAGGATGATGTAAAAGTATTAAAATGGATGAAGCTTGCTCGAGGTTTTTTCAAGATAGAATATGACAAAGGATTGATCTATGAACCGGATTTTGTTGTAGAAACGAAAGACGCAAAATATCTTTGTGAACCTAAAAAAGCATCTGAAATGCACAATCCTATTGTTTTGAAAAAGACAAATGCAGCCGTTCAGTGGTGCTATCATGCAACGAGTTATGCTGTTACGCATGATGGAAAACCATGGTATTATGTCCTTATTCCACATGATACTATTAAGGCCAATCGTAGTTTTGAAGGTTTGTGTGCAGAGTTCACAATTTCAAGAACTGAACTTAATGCAGAATAGCTCTTTTCCCAAATAATAATCATCTTGATGAGAGAAAAAGAAGTCTTTTTAGAAGAAAAACATCTGGATTTCATTTAGCGAATTGAGTGATGTAAAAGGAATAAACTCTTCTCGCAAAAATAAAACCATTTATTGTACTCTCTCTTGTAAAAGATGACTAAAGTGGTCTAACTATAGTAGAGTGTAAAAATGGATGATTTGACATATGTTCCTAAATTTAATGAAAACGACTTTTAGTTTTTTAAAGCAAAACCCAACAAAAAAATTTACAGTTAGAGAAATTGCTCAATGGATATTCGAAAATTATCCAGAGGAGTGTCATAAAAAGCAAAAGCGCTCAACTGCGACAGTTGCTCCCCTTAACAGTGAAGCTGCTCTTATTCAGCAAATTGTTGCTGAAATAGGATCTAGACGTCCCTCAATTGCAAAAACGTTATCCAGAAATTAAAACCACAGAAGGTCGACCACGACAATATTATTTTACACAACTAACAGATAAAGATGAAATTGACGAAGTAGAAAAAAGTATCGTATGTTCGGCTTCTAAGATAAATGATCTTTCTGTTAGAGAGCATGATCTGTATCCATTATTATCTCAATTTTTATGGACAGAGCTTGAAGTATATAGCAAGCGTATTGACGAAAAACGCTCTCGTAACAAACATGGCAATGGTGGCAATAAATGGCTTTATCCAGATGTTGTAGGGCTACAGGATTTAAGTAACGAATGGCATCCTGAAATCAAAGATTGTGTTTTGCAATATTTTGATAAAAAAACAAAGCTTTGGTCTTTTGAAGTCAAAATTCTTATCAACCGTTCAAATCTGCGACAAGCTTTTTTTCAAACAGTTAGCAACTCCTCATGGGCTAATTTTAGTTATTTAGTTGCGAGTGAAATTGAAGGTATTGATACTTTAAAAGAACTTCGAATACTTTCAAGTTTGCATGGAATTGGATTTATAAGATTGGATAAGGAAAATACATCCGAGAGTCAAATTATCATTCCTGCTAAAGAACGCAGTGAAATTGATTGGAATACTGCTAATAGATTGATAGAAGAAAATAAGGACTTCTTTGATTATATTAAACTCATTCGTCAATTCTACCAGACTGGCGAGATTCGTCCATCTGATTGGAATCAAATAACTCCATGAGCATTATTGTTTTAAAATTGCTCTTCATTATCAAACTTTTAGTTTATTTTTTATTGTTCTTAACTACTCGCTATCAATATAAAGTTGTCGATTGTATCTTGAAAAACTCTTTGTTTATGTTTCTTTTAATTAAAAAAATATTATTTTCGCAAATGATTATGTCACAAAGAAAATTGACAAAATCAGTGATCAATAAAAAAATCTGCTATTATTTATCGCACAAATAAAGTTAGTAAATATAAAAAATGCTCTAAAAAATAAATTTTATAATTTCTTAGTAAGAAACCACATGAGAAATTTTAGTCATAAACTATAAGATTGATGAACTATAACAAAATGCATATTTGCATAGTTCATTGCGATTTTAAGTTTATTCTTCGATAATGCCACATGCCAAACGCACTCCACCTCCGCCAAGCGGTAATGGCTTATCAGAGTGATTATCTCCTCCTAAATGAATTATTAATGAACGTCCTTTAATTTCAGAGATTGTTTTAAGTCGTGGGGCGAGAACACTCATTGTTGATTGTCCTTTATCATCAACATACAGTGCAGGCAAATCACCCAAGTGACCATTGATGTTATAAGGTCCAAGATGTTTGTTAGTATGCTGCGGATCATAATGTCCACCAGCAGCACCACCAATGATACCTTCTTTCGTATCACATGAAGGATTTACATGCACATGAAAACCATGCAAACCTTCTGGCAAGGTGGATAAATTGGGTACAAAAATCAGACCATATGTACTTTCTTCAATTTTAATTGTACCAATAGGCTTTTTTGTATTGATATTTTCGAGCTCATAAACTTTTACCTGTATAGATTCTGCTAATGCCGTAGAGTAATGAAATAAAAACATTAATAAAGCTAATAAGAGAAAGAAAATTTTATTCATAGAACACCTTTTTATAATTATTTGAGATAAATTTTGTTAATGAAATACAAAATAAAAAAACATAATGATAAAAACATTTTTATATTTCATACACCATTGATAAATCATATTTCTTTTGATAAATCTTTTTTTAGATGTTTTTAATGTAACTTAAAACGATCTTATCTCTTAAATGGATAATGTGGCTTTTATAGGCATTTTACCTCGTTTTTTTAATACTTCTAAAATGGATTTCGTAATCTTATAAAACATCTCTGTTTTTAAGAACGATTAAATTATAAAAGTTCCTAATTTGTTATAAAGTTTAATCGATTATAATGTGTATTTTGTTCCTAAAAAAGTACAAAATGTACCAACAAAAATACCTATTATTGATCCTATTATTACCCCAATTATCGTTCCGGTAAAAAATGCTATACTTACACCCATTGCGATGATTGGACCAAATCCTGGCAGAGAAATATATCCATAAGTTGCGAGAATTGATGCAATTGCTCCTGATACACTACCATTTAAGGCTCCTATAAAAGCAGGTTCTTTAATAGAATAATAAACTTTTTTTAAAAAATTTCTCTCACTGCTAAAAGGATCACTCTTACTATAAGACTTAAAATTAATCATATTGTTTTCTTTCATTTTGAATGCCAACTGTGCCAGAATAATCAACTGATACAAGAAAATGGTGATTTTTAAATGCTACTAAAGCACGCCAAATACCTTTATCATCCAAACGCAATCGTTTAATATCCATGAAACCGTTTTGCATGAGACAGTTTTTAATTTGTGAAGCCGTAAATGAATTTTGGCCTTGTTTTGTAATATCTTTGGTAAAATTATAAGAAAAAGCTTGGCAATAAGGAGTATAAAAAATCTTATTTATCGAAACTGCAACAATAGATGAGAGACAGATCATTGCTATAAAAAAAATAGCTGAGTGCAAAATTTTATTTAGTCTCATCTTTTCACCATCTGTTAAAACAATACTTTATTAACATCTGTATTGCGAACAGGTTCCCAGAGATCTTTTATTTTCAATGCTATACTTAACGAAAAAAATTTTTAAAATTTATATTGATTAACCGAAATGATCTTATGAGAAAGAATAACGCGATTTCTGTTCTTATAACAACCTTTTCTATTTCACAGTGCTTATATCCGCAAATAATTGATATCAAAAAGGCTTATATTGATAGACTGCACGCACTATCATTTTTTACACGCTTTAGCATAGAAGAGCATTTCAAGTTTAAATGTTGGATAACAATTTTTATGCCAAAAAGACTTTTCTTACCCGCACAAATATCAGCGATCCTTTTTCGCCTTCGATTACTATATATTTGGCTTTATTCAAAGATTTAAATGAAACTGCTTTCAAGATTTTTTTTGGAATTTTTGCATAATTGCTTTGAATCCTTGACCGGGAGACATTCCTTCACGCATAAATAAATTTCGTAACGGTGAACAATGACGTAATAATCCAAGCCCAACACTACGTGTAATATGAACAGGCAACATACCAGAAAGTAAAGAAGAATTAAGCATATGAACAGCGCCACTTCTGGCTAATATATCAGGTTTTCGGTATCTATTATAGTGTGTAACAATCATTTCAGAATTAGATTCGGATATTTGGTTGGGTAAAATATCAATCAAAGTTTGAACATCACGGATTCCTAAATTTAATCCCTGCGCCCCAATAGGAGGAAAAACATGGGCTGCTTCACCCACTAAAATTGTTCGATTGGCAGCAAAATGATGAGAGATAAGTCCTGAAAGGGGCCATGCTTGAATGGGAGTTTCTAATGTCAGTTTTCCCAGCATTGATTGCATCTGATTTTCTATTATTTTTTCAAATTCCTTTGACTCTATGTTTAACAATTTTTCAGCATGAGAAGGGCTAACAACCCATATAAGACTGGATCTTTTTCCTGGTAATGGAACCTGTGTAAATGGACCATTTTCTGTATGAAATTCAGTTGATATGTTTTGATGAGAAAATTCATGAGAAAAATTGAGAACAAGTGCTTTTTGCGGATAATTCCACTGCTTAACTGCGATACCCGCTGCTTCTCGTGCTGAAGAGTGGCGCCCATCAGCGGCCACAACAAGTGGCGTTTGAATATTCCTGCCATCTGCAAGAGTGATATAGACATGCTTTTTTTTATGATGAAAGAAATTTGCTAAAGAAGTAAACCTTGTAATATTGGGTGTCTGTGCAATTTTACAGAGTAGTGCATTGTTTAACTCTATATTAGGGATATTATAACCGAAAGCTTCTTCACCAATTTCAGCAGAAGAAAAATTGACAGTAGGAGCACGCATAACTCTAGAAGTTATATCTATAATTCTCATGAATGATAAAGGTGCTGCATGATGTTTTAGAATATTCCAAATATTGAGATCTTGAAGCATACGTATTGCTGGCATCATAAGAGCCGTTGTTCGTAATTCATCTGTACGCGTAGGGGGGCCAATAAGGCAAATAGAATAGCCTTTACACGCAAGGCTAAGTGCTGTGATCATACCTACTGGTCCCGCACCAATGACAGCAATATCTTTATGCGTTTTTTTTAATGTCACTGCTCGTTGTGCCTTTTTTCATTTAACAAATATTTTAGCGTTTCCAAATGAACAATCTCTTTTTATTGCATGAAGCTTTTCTATTATATTATGTAAATAATAAAGCGATATAAAAAAGTAACCTTTTTATGATTTTTTTTACCGAAAATCATGTCATAAGTAAAAATGGCGTATTGGTATATGAATGGAACCTGTAGAAACGAGGGTAAAAAACTTTGAAACGTAAGTTAACAAAAAAAATCAAAACGAATGCCAATCGATTGCGCCATAAAAAAGTAACGATGCCACAAGCAAAGGCCTTTTCTGTCCATTTACTCACAGCTTCTGGTTCGTTTTTAGCGTTTCTTTCTCTTATATCAGCATCCCAAAAAGAATGGACTGCTATGTTTTGTTGGCTTGGACTTGCTCTTCTTGTTGATGGTATTGATGGACCAATTGCGCGCAAACTTGATGTTAAATATATATTACCAACTTGGTCTGGAGAACTGTTAGATAATATCATTGATTATGTAACTTATGTTTTAATTCCAGCTTTTGCGCTTTATCAAAGTGGTTTAATAGGTTCAGGACTGTCGTTTCTATCGAGTGCTATCATTGTCATTTCATCAGCTATCTATTATGCAGATACTGGGATGAAAACCAAAGAAAACTTTTTTAAAGGGTTCCCTGTCGTTTGGAATATGATGGTTTTTACGCTTTTTGTAGTAAAACCAGGGGAGTGGATTACTTTTATCATTATTGTTTTATCAGCAATTATCTCTTTTTTACCGATTTATTTCATTCATCCAATAAGAGTTATCCGTTTGCGGTGGTTTAACTTTCCAATTTTTCTTTTATGGTGTTCCTTTGGCGCTGCTGCTTTTTTTTACAAATTAGATGCTCCATATTGGGTTAAGCTAGGAATTTCACTCACAGGCATTTATATGTATTGTATTGGTGCTATCATGCAGCTATTTCCTCAATTTGGTTTAAAAAAAACAATGATATAGGCACTGTGGAAAGGAGAGGAGATGCAAATTGATTTTGGGGCAGGTGATGATATTCTTTTTACAAAAGAGGGGCATGCTGGCATTATAAAGCTCACACGTCCTCTCGCATTAAATGCTCTTAATCATCGAATGGTTTTCGCCTTTAAAAAAGCTCTCAATACATGGAAAACAGATGATGATGTTTCTTGCATCTTGGTTGAAGGAGAGGGGCGTGCTTTTTGTGCTGGTGGAGATGTTGTCGAAATCTATCATATGGGGGAAAAACCTTCTTCTTATCAATATTTTAGTGACGAATATCGTTTAAATGCTTACATTCAGTGTTTTCCAAAACCCTATATCTCTTTTTTAAATGGTATTTGGATGGGAGGAGGGGTAGGGATTTCCATCTATGGTTCACACCGAATTGTTACAGAAAATACACTCTTTGCTATGCCAGAAGGTGCTATTGGATTTTTTCCAGATGTTGGTGCGAGTTTTTTCTTACCCTCTCTTCCTGATCATTTTGGCATTTATCTCGCATTGACCGGCGCACGCATAAAATGGGGTGATTGCTTAAATTTAGGGTTAGCAACACATGCTGTTCCTGAAATTGAATTAGAGTGCATAAAAAAAACTATTATTGAACAAGGAAATCCTACATTAGCTTTAGAAGAACGAGCAATCACAAAAGACTATGAAACAAGTTATGAAATACGCTGTCTTATCAATGCTTGTTTTAGTGCTGATACGTTAGAGGAATGTATTGAATTGCTTTATAAAAAAGGCAAAGAAGGTGTCTTATTCGCCAAAGAATGTTATGATATTTTGCAGTCGCGTTCTCCAACAAGTTTAAAAGTTACTTGGAGACAAATGAAACGAAATCCATCCCAAACTTTGGAAGATTGCCAAACTTTGGAAGATTGTATGAAAATTGAAAATCGCATCGCGCATCATATGGTCAGTTCGCATGATTTTCGTGAAGGTGTGCGTGCAATGTTAATTGATAAAGACAAAACACCTAAATGGCAGCCAAACAAACTTTCGTCTGTCACAAATGAAATGATAGACGCTTACTTTCAACCCGTTGAAAAAGAATTATTATTTTGAAAAAAGATCCTCAAAAACAAATTTCAAAAATCAATTTAATTTATAACGGTTATTTGCGATTTTTAGCACTTATCTGCTTAGGTTTAAGTATTTTTTATTGGGTACGTCTTGTTGGTGTCCTTCCGAGCGTTTTATGGCGTTTTGATCTCATGCCATGGCAGTGGCAATATGCAGCAACCATATTAGCCATTGTTTATCCTATCGCTTTAATTGGTCTTTGGATGTATTCATTATGGGGAATTGTTTTATGGTGTATTGCAGCATTTATTGAAACATTAACAATGTATTATTCTGATTTTATTTCTGTCGTACCGTTATTTCATGGAATGTTTTTTTTCGTTTTCGTAATCCTACATATTATTAAGATTATCTTAAAAAGAAAATCATGATGTTGTAACTTGAATTTTCGGGCCAGAATAACCAGCCCGATTTTTAATTTTAAAAAAGTTCTTCTTACGAAAAAGGTACCCACCATAAGCCTAAAGGACCATTGTAAGGTGTTGAAAATATCCATAACATTGTTGAGACAGCACCCCAAATTGCCATTGCTAACATATAACTTGTATCCTTTCTTTCTTTAAAAGTTCCATAATATATATTATGCGATAATATGACATAGAAAAAATAAAGCCTAACCTCTCGAGCATCCCTTATTTTAGACCTATTATTCATAATTATGTCGCATAATTCACTATTTAAACAAAATTATGGCAATAGTTTGGCAAATGTATTGGATAGCAAATAATACATTCAAAAAACTTGGCTTTAAGTAGTATTACTTAAAGCCAAAAATTAAATATACTATAATAATGAAAAATTGCTGTGGCAATTTACAATGTTTCTCACGTGCGAGATCACTTAAAACTGTGGCAATTTACAACGCTTCTCACGCGCGAGATCACTTAAAACAGTATTACGATTTTTTAAAGCTACAATTTCATTCTCTTCGCTTGATGTTACATCTAGAAAATACCAAGCAGGAAAAAATACAACACCTGCTGCTGCTATAGCTACGTTTTTCTGTCTTGCCTTAGATTGCTCTAAAATTGTATCATTAATTTGTCTTTTATTAGCTAAAAACTCTCGCTGAATATCAGGGCAACTCATTGCTCCATCGTGTCTTGCTTAAAATTACACATAAAAAAAACCTCAATTTAATGTAAAAAAGGCACAAATAAGATGAAAAAAAGTCAAAATAGAGACTATAATTTTAAATTAACAGTAATATTTAACTACTAGGTTTGGGCATCAGTTTCAAATATGAGACCTTGGTATGCAGGTTTTACATATGATGGGATGTAGTTTAGAAGTTTATTATAATCAAGTGACCGATCCATATGTGTGAGTATCGCTTGCTTTGGCTTTAGATATTTTATCCATTGTAATGCTTGATCAACAGAAAAATGACTTGGATGAGACCCAAATTGTAGTGCTTCAATAATTAAGACATCTAAATTCATTAATTTCAACAATGTTTTTTCAGGAAATTTATTGACATCTGTACAGTAAGCAACATTACCAATGCGAAAACCTAAAGAATGGATTTTCCCATGATGTTGTAGATGTGTACTAACAGTTATTGTTCCACCCTGCCCTTGAATTATAAATTGGCTATCTTCGTTGATAAGATGCTCTTTTAAAATGGATGAATAAGATGAATCTTTTGGATTTTGAAAACAATATCCGAAAGCATTTTTCAAGTGCCTTAATGTTTCGGTATCGGCATAGATATCTATTAAGCATTTTTGTGCAAGTGCATAACTACGCAAATCGTCAATACCGTGAATATGGTCTGCGTGAAAATGCGTATAGAGAGCAGCATCAAGATGGTTTACACAAGCCTCAATCATTTGTGACCTAAAATCAGGACCAGTATCAATAACGACGGTTGTTTTTTTTCCTGATTTATGAATACGTTCAACTAATAAAGAACTTCTGTAACGTTTATTTTTAGGGTTATTGGGATCACAAGCTCCCCAATCACCATTAGCACGCGGTACCCCAGGAGAAGAACCACAGCCTAAGATTGTAAATCGGTACTTATCAAACATCCCCCTTTACCTTATTTCATTTTTCTAAACAAACGAAAAGCATTGCACGTTGTTATCTGAACTGTTTTTTCAATGCTTAAACCAATTGTTTCAGCCAAAATAGCTGCTGTATGGCAAACAAAAGATGGTTCATTTCTTTTACCGCGATGAGGAATAGGCGCTAAAAATGGTGCATCTGTTTCCACCAATAAATATTCATGAGGCACAATTTTTGCTATTTCACGGATTTCAAGCGCATTTTTAAAGGTAAGAATACCTGAAAAAGAAAGATAACCACCAAGTTCAATGCCAGCGCGAGCAAGTTGTATTCCAGATGAATAACAATGCAGTATAAATGGAAAAGAACCTTCTTTTATCTGCTCGCGTAATATTTTCTCCATATCAGAATCAGCATTGCGTGAATGTATGATAAGAGGAAGCTGTGTTTCTCGAGAAGCAATGATATGTTCTTGAAAAACTTTCTTTTGTTCTTTTGGTGAAGAATAATCATAATGATAATCAAGTCCAGATTCCCCAAAAGCAACAATTTTAGGATGCTTTGAGTGATGAATAAGCTCTTCGGCTGTGATATCTTGTTCTTCATGGGCATGATTGGGATGTGTCCCAACAGAGAAAAAGACTTGCTCATAAGTTTGCGCAATTGCTAAAAGCTTATCCAATTTATGAACATGTGTTGAAACTGTTATCATCCGTTTAACATCAGAATCTAAAGCTCGTTGGACAACATCATCCAAATCTTGTGAGAAATCTTCAAAATCAAGATGACAATGGGTATCAATCAACATGGTGAATCTCGTCTTTTTTCAAGATATAACGGGGGAAAATTGGCTTTGGTTGAGGAAGATCAAGACCTGCTTGAATTTCTGAATGACTGATATGATGTAAGAACCGACTGTCTTCTGAAATCGCAAGGCTATCAAGAAGCTTGGTCGCTGACTGTGGCATGAAAGGTAAGAGCATAATCCCTATTCGCCGTAAAGTTTCTACCGTTATGTAAAGAACTGTAGAAAATCTTTCTGGATTACTTTTCCGTAAACTCCAAGGTTGTTCATTGGCAAAATAGCGATTAGCATCTGTCACAACTGAAAAAATAGCGGAGAGTGCTACATGCATCTCATAAGAAGACATAGCTTGGCGTATATTCTCAAGCGCTTGAAGAGATTGTTCTAAAAGCTGTTGATCTTGAACGAAAAGTGCTGCGGGTATAGGAACTTTTTCATTACAATTTTTGGCAATCATAGACAAAGAGCGTTGTGCTAAATTGCCAAGATCATTCGCAAGATCCGCATTAATACGATTTACAAAACTATCATGACTATAACTACCATCTTGTCCAAATGGCACTTCACGAAGAAGAAAATAGCGCACTTGATCGAGACCATAGTGATCAACCATTTCAAACGGATCAACAACATTTCCAATGGATTTTGACATTTTTGCACCACGGTTGAGTAAAAAACCATGTGCAAAAATATGCTTAGGCAATTCAATTCCAGCAGACATTAAAAATGCCGGCCAATAGACTGCATGAAAACGAATAATATCTTTACCAATAATATGCGTATTTGCCGGCCAAAAATCACGATCATTCGAATTTTCATCGAAAAAGCCAATTGCTGAAAGATAATTTGTCAGTGCATCAACCCAAACGTACATCACGTGTTTTGGATTGCTTGGAACAGGAACACCCCAATTAAAATTCGTTCGTGAAATGGAAATATCTTTTAAACCTGATTTGACAAAACTTATAATTTCATTACGTCGTTCAAATGGAGCAATAAAATCAGAATGTTTTTCATAATATTCAAGAAGCGCTTTTTCATAACGAGAAAGTCTAAAAAAATAACTTTCTTCTTCGTTCCATTCTACTGGAGAGCTTAGCTCCTTTTCACGACGGATATTATCTTCTCCAACGACTGTATCCTTTTCATCATAATAAGATTCCTGACGAACCGAGTACCAACCACTATAACGGTCGAGATAAATATCACCATTTGCTTCCATCTTTTTCCAAATTTCTTGACAAGCTTGATAGTGGCGCTCTTCCGTCGTGCGGATAAAATCGTCATTAGAACAATTTAATACTGCAAGCATTTTTTGAAACGCTGCACTGTTGCGGTCTGCTAGCTGTTTAGGCGTTATACCTAATGCCGCTGCTGTCTGCTGCATCTTTAAACCGTGTTCATCTGTCCCAGAGAGAAAAAATACATTTTTGCCGTCTAATCGTTGGAAACGGGCCAAAACATCGCTTGCAATTGCACTATAGGCATGCCCAATATGGGGGGTACCGTTAGGATAAAAAATTGGAGTTGTTATGTAATATGTGTCACGCATGTCAGACTCGTTGTAAAATACAATAAAAGATACAATGACATAACGTCTGTTAATCACATTGTCACGGAAAAAGCTCATTTTCACCAATGATCTTATGAACCTTAAAAAGCAGATTAATAATGAATTGCTTTTTATCCAGATTAAACGCCTGTATTTCCCCTATCTCTTGATGAATTTCCTGCCATGCTTGCGCACATTTTTTTGAGAGAGCTAGATTTCCCCTTTCAACAAGCATGATAGCTTTTTTTTGAATTTTATCAAGAATTTCATCACAAAATTGTTGAAATTGAATTCCTGACGAAAGAGAGGAAAGTGTTTGTGCAACTGTGTGTACACCCGTTGGATTGCAAACAGATTGCCCTAAGAGAGTATCAATAGTTCTCATAATTTCAAAACCACCATCGCAAAGAAGTAAAATCGCCTTTCGGGGATTTCCTTTTGACCTTTGAATAATCATTTCAACGTTTTTTTCATCCGGTAAATTTTGATTGGAAAAAATATGTGTAATGGCTTTTTTCATTTCATCATCACACAATGGTCGCAAAGAAATTTGCTGGCAGCGTGAACGAATTGTTGGGAGTAATTTTCCTAGAGAGTGCGTGATAAGAATGAATAAAGTCTTTTTAGGAGGCTCTTCAAGCGTTTTAAGAATTGCATTTGCTGCACTTCTATTCATATCATCCGCAGAGTCAATGATAACAATACGCCACCCATTATCTTGCGATGTTTGATTTAAAAAATGCATAACATCGCGGATATCATCAATAAGTATCCCTGTTTTAAATTTTTGCGCCTTTAAATCAAAGCGACGTGAAATATATAAAAGATTAGGGTGACTCCCCTGCGTAATTTGGTGCCATGTTATAGAATGATGTTCTGGTTGCAGAAAATCATCTCTTTGAGAGCTTAAGATATTCCAAGCAAGATGAAATGCTAATGTAGCTTTACCAATTCCTTGCTTTCCTTCAAATAATAAAGCATGGTGTAAACGCTCTTCTTTAAGCATTTGTGCCAAAAAATGACGAGCGTCTTTATGCCCAAAGATCCTGTTATTTTGCGAAGGGGATAAAACGGTATCAATATCATCATAATGGCGCAAAAAATTTACATCACTCATGAAAACTGTTCCAACATTGCTTGATAACAAATGTCTTTTATTTGTTGTGCAATAACTTCCACTGTACCTGTAGCATCAATCACACGAAACCGATGAGGTTCCTGTTTAGCTAATTGCAGAAAGGCTTGTCGCCTTTGCTCTTGTATCTCTACATTGTCTTTTTCAAAATGATCTATCGTTGCTGTTTTGTTTCTTCGCAAATTTGCACGCTCCATACCATATTTTGCTGGTACATCTAACAGAAATGTTAGATGAGGCATTATCCCTTTGAGAGCAATACATTCTAAAGTAGAAAGAGTCGAAGAACTGATTTGACCATTGAGTCCTTGATAAACGCGTGTAGAATCAATGAAACGATCACATAAAACAACTTTGCCTTTTTGCAAAGCAGGTATAATAACTTCACTCACATGATCGGCACGTGCTGCTGTAAACAAAAGTGCTTCCATTAAAAATCCATACTGTTGCGCTTGACCAGACAATAGAATATAACGGATTGCTTCTGCACCTTCTGTTCCTCCCGGTTCTCGTGTTGTAACAACATCATAACCTTGGCTAGCAAGGTACTGAGAAAGCAAAAAAACTTGTACTGTTTTTCCCGCTCCCTCCCCTCCTTCGAATGTAATAAAATAACCTGACACGTATAAACCTTAATCTTATTATGGAGTGCATATTATAAATATTTTCGTAACCATCCAATTGTTATTTCATAGAATGCATTTTTTGCTTTTGCAAAAAAGCTTCCTTCCTGAACATTGTTTCCAGCAAAAACCTTTTTTTCGAGAAGAACTTTTTTATCTTCTAGAATTTGAAGAACGCCAACTTGTTGCCCCAAAACAATGGGCGCTTTTAAAGGACCATGATATTTAATTCTTGCCTTAACATTTAATTTTTTTTCATTTGAAAGCATAATGTCTATTGGTTCCTTAACAATAAGGGGAACAGAGTTTTGTGTTCCACCATAAACAGCAGCATGGACAACCGTTTCTTCCTTTGTAAAAATCGTTTTAAGAACAAAAGCTGTCATTCCCCATTGTAGAATGCGTTCTACTTCTTTGGTGTGCCCTTTACCATCTTGCAAACCATTTATCGCTAAAAAAAGACGTCGATGATTTTGATAGGCGGCAATAACCATTGAAAAACCTTCTTCTTCACTGTAGCCGAATCCAAAACCTTCTACACCAATTTCCTTAGAAATAAGAGGGTTTTTGTTCCGTTGAAAAATCTTATTCCAAGTGAAGTTAGGTTCACGGTAAAGCATATAATAATCAGGATACTCACGAGCAATATGACGTACTAATGTAACCATATCGCGTAATGTCACAAACTGCCCCTCTTCTGGAAAACCAGTTGCATTAACAAAATGGCTATGCGATAATCCAAGCACTTTTGCTCGTTCATTCATCAGTTTTGCAAAATCAGACTCGTTTCCTGATACTCCTTCAGCAAGGGTAATAGCGGCATCATTTCCATTGACAACAATTAAACCACGTAAAAGATCAGAAACACGAATTTCTGACTTCACTTTTGCAAACATCGTTGTTGTACCGGAAGGTGCGCCCCCCTTACGCCAAGCATTTTCACTTACTGTAAATGTTTGTGTACTGCTTAATAATCCTTTTTTTAATTGATAAAATATGACTTCAGCCGTCATCAATTTTGTTAATGAAGCAGGAGGAAAAGTCATATCACTCTGTTTTTCAAAAAGTATTGTATCCGTGTCACTATCTAATAGGAGTAATTGCGATGCAGAAGTGTGAAAATCTTGTGCTCTCCCTCCCCCATCCAATATTAACATCCAAAATAATGTAAATAAAACCCTCAATGCACCGTGCATAACCGCTTCTCCCATATCTAAAGGAGAAGCATAAAGAATCTTCTTATACAAGGAAAGATTTGTTTTTTCACAAACTGAGAATCATCAGAAAACAAGAACAGTTTTTTATTTTTTCTCAGTATCATTAAAATAAATTAGCATGCTACTACACCCTTTTTTCGTTTTTCGCATAGAATTTATTTTGATATCTTTAAAATACGTGCAAAACGTTTAGCTATAAAAAACGTCCTTGCTTTTTCTAATGCTTCCACTAGCTGATCAATATCTTCGTGCGTAATGACTTAACCGTTTCAAGCTTTCCAAGTGTATAGGCTAACAGTACTGCTTTATGTGAATGATTCTTTTAGAAAAGTTACCTTTTTCACAACAACGCACAATTGATCTTTTCATTTAAAGCACAGATTCTAATATAATTCACTACTTCTTATCATCTATAATTTAAAAATTATAGATGATAAGAGAAAAAACTATTCTATTAAAATACTTGTCATTAATTGAGGTCTATCTTTTTGTTTGGTTTATTTATAAAAGCTACTTGATCAAACAACATTGGCTTATCAAGCAAAACAGGGCCAATTTCTGGCAGTCTTATTGAAAGGGCTTTATTGCGTTGTTTTCCTTCGGTTGCGATTTCACCTAATCGTTTTTGATTATCTGCACCGATTCTTTCTAATACGATATTTTCTCTCTCTTTTGAAAGACCCGCTAATATTAATGAGGATGAAGCGTAATTACCTGATGTATAAGAAGCCATTAAATAAGAACCATCATAATGACCAACTGGTGCTTCAGAAATATATTCCACTTTAACATTTGCCACACCTGCACTTGCATAACCAAGAATTTCCGCAGCTTTCTTTGATAAATCAATAATTCTATCTTTCATAAAAGGACCACGATCATTAACTCTCACAATGATAGAAGATCCATTAGCCAGATTAGTAACACGAGCATAACTAGGCAAAGGCATTGTAGGGTGAGCAGCAGTCAAAAGATTCATATCATAAATTTCACCGTTTGCAGTTAAACGCCCATGAAAATCTGAACCATACCATGATGCTTCACCAATACGTTTATAAGTTGGATCATTTTGGGGATAATACCACTTCCCTTTTATTTGGTAAGGCTTACCAACAATGGCACGTCCACTTCTCTTTCCTTTTGATTGATTTTTCTCACTTGATGTTTTTTTAGGAAGCACAGTGATTTTTACATCGGTTGGTTTATTATTATGATAAAAACTCTTTGCTTCCCAAAATGCTGTTTGGCTTGCACAGCAAGATACCAGTAACTGAGAAACAGCTACCACAGAAAAAAAATGAAATGTTGAATTAAGAATGGAAGTAAATTTCTCTTTGCTAATTAAAAGCATCTGTCAGCCCGCTTATTTCTACTGAAGTATATACTGCAAAAACCACACCGCATCTTCATGCTATAGGGAAATTCACATTTTTTGGATGATTCCCCTCGCGGGCTTATAATATCTTTAAAAAGTATTTTTAATCAAGAAATTAATATAATATTAACTTTTTAATGATCTTTCGCAAAAAAAAGATAGGGTATAATAAACATTGAAATGAATTCAAAAAATAAATAAATCAATAGGTTAATAAAAAATATGATCCTATAATATAAACTGTGAATAAATATAATGATTTTGCAAGATGAGCGGCATGAGCAACAAATTTCTCTGATTAAAATAGAAAAAGCCATAATTAACGAGCTGTTTTATAACTATACACTTTAAGTGTTGATTACCAGCGCGTATTTTCCAATACATTCGCTTGGTTGACCTTCCGTGTTCCGATAAACTCAACCGATAATCCTGTTACATGCGTTATTGCCTCACGTGTTTCATTGAATAATTGAAAAAATCTACTAGGGAATTGCGCACTTGGCTTTGATTGAATTTTTCCAGTAGTAAGAGCCCCCTTTTCTAACCACGTAATCGTATCCGTTCGTGCCCAACTTTCTAGCGCTTGACGCTCATCATCAAAAGCACTTCGTTCTGCCATCAAACCGCCCTTAGATTGGCTATTGAGAATATACATCACTTGGCTAAAATATTTATTCGACCATTTTTGCGGGTCTTTTGCGGGGCGAACAATCCCAAAAACTAGTTTTTAAGCTTATCTATAGCATCCGATGATTTTTCTCCGCTTGAAAAGGAAAAAAAGAATATGGCTCCAATAACTCATGCTTTCCTGTTAATGATATAAAGTTTTAGCTATGCCTAAAAAACGCCCGCCTTATCTTGTGCGTGAACAAATGCGCCATAGGAAAATCATATGGTATGTTCGTATTGGTCACAGACCACGATTTCGCATTGAAGGAACCTACGGCATGCGAGAGTTTATTGACAATTATACGCTTGCTATTAAACAAGCACAAAGCGGCTCATCAAAAAATACAAAACGACCACACTTATAGAAGAGTCTTTTGATTGGTTGTTGCATCAATATTTACAAAGCATGCAACGGCATAATCAATCAGAATCGACAAAAAAAGTTAAATATCGAATCCTCAATAATGTTTCTAAACATATTGGCGACTGCGCTTATAAAAGTATAGTAAAACAACATATCCTTGATGCCGTAGACAGAAGACGAGAGACCCCAGCCTCGGCTAAGCATTTTTTAACGGCTCTAAATGGTCTTTTTAATTGGGCGGTTGATAATGCTCTTTTAAAGAGAAATCCTGCTTTTAATGTTAAAGCATCAAAAGCTTTTAATACAGAGGGATTAACACCATGGTTAGAAGAAGATATTGAGAAATACTATCATCACTGGAAACTAGGGACACATGAACGTGTTTGGATTGATGTTCTTCTGTACACCGGCTTGCGTCGTGGTGATGCGGTACGCATTGGTTGGAAAGACGTGAAAGAATAAGCCAAGGTTTCATCAAAATCATTGATAAAATCAAAGAGACGTTTGAGTAGAATCAGAAACCAGAGGAAGAATAGGAGGCTGTATCTTTTGCATTGTCTGCCACAAATTATAGTTTGTTTGCATATCTAACCAAAATTTTGCCTTACTAAAACCGGCTAATTCTAATTTAACTGCAAGCTCGGTACTCATAGAGGCATGCCCATTAATAACTCTTGATAGAGAAGCTCTTGTTACATGGAGATGGTCAGCTAATTTTTGTATTGTTAGCCCCATTTCTTCCAAGAAAGCTACTTTTAGCACTTCACCTGGGTGTGCGGGGTTATGCATCATTTTTTTCATTCCTTTAATCAATGGTAATCTTGATAATCAACAAGCTCCACATCTGTTCCGATAAAGCGAAAGGTAACACGCCAATTACCGTTGACCCATATAGAGTAATAGCCTGCAAGTTCACCTTTAAGAGAGTGCATTTTAAAGGCAGGTGCGTTTAACATTTCAGGACATGTAGCACTTGTTAAAGCCGTTAGGATAACACGTAACTTTTTTGTATGAGCTGATTGAATAGCTTTTGTAGAGCCAGTCGTATAAAATAATTTTAAGCCTTTATGTTTAAAGCTCACAATTGCCATGACTACCCCTTTACGTATATCAAAGCTATACGGCAAATAACAATAAACGTCAAACACAATACTGAAAAATTTACATCTATAACAGAGAAAAATTATTGTGTTGGGAATAAGTGATCAAAAAGGTTCGGGATAGACAGGAAAATAAGTTAAAAGAACAAAGGATTCAAAATTCCCTAACTTCTCTATAACCTCTTGATTTCTCTTAACATTGGTGAGCGCGCAGGGATTCGAACCCTGGACCTACTGATTAAAAGTCAGTTGCTCTACCAACTGAGCTACGCGCTCCCACACAAGCCAAATCGCTTGCAGAAAGTGAATGGAACATACGGTCGACTTTTCATTTGGTCAACACCTTTTGAAAAAAAATATTATATTTTGTTTAGTTATTAATACTTTTCTGTCTTTCCCATTCATCATCATTGCAATGTATAACTTTTTTTCTGCTAAATTTGAATAAAAGAAAAATTTAAAAATAAAGAACGATTCATAGTATCTAAGATACGAAAAAGTGGATATTAAAACTATCAGCAACGCAGAAAATAGATTTATTGTAATCCATAGAGGGGTGGATTGCCGCCATAAATTATTATTACCTATTTTTAATTTTTTGTTTTCCAACTTCTAAATGCAAGCATGATTTTGGTGATGTTACAATGTCAATGTACTGGGTCAATGTACTGGGTCAATGTACTGGAGCCCCATTCTTATATAAAGATAAAGGAAATATGAAATAAAGTTTTAGCATAGCTAAAATGATAATTAAAAATGTCAGTCATGACGATAAAAAACTTATCATACACTCTTTTATTAGAGTTATAAATAGTCTTCTCAAAAATAGAAAAAGAAGAATGCTACATAAAATGATTCCCAAGATACAATTAAAAGTAACCATCATTACAAAATTGGAAAAGTACTGTTTACTTGAGCCCTTTACGATAGAATTTATAAAATATACAAATACTTTAAAAAAATGAATAATTCTTTTAAAGAGATAGAGAATTGATCTTAAAATAATTTATATCACTTAAGAGAGTAAAACAATATTTAAAAATTATTATATGTGTTAATATTCATTAAATAAAAATAATATAGTAAAAATATTTTAATATATTAAAATTTCGTATTATAATATATTTATATAAATATAAAAAACAAAATAAATTTTGTTTGATAAATATTTCCTAAAAATTGTATAATATTTATAGATTAATATATTAACTTCATTTTTTCTTATTTTTGATGTTTTTAACTGGAATATTGAATGTTAACATGTAAACAATATGAATTACTTTTGTTTATTCATAATCATATAAAAGAAACAGGTGTATCCCCCTCCTTCGAGGAAATGAAAATTGCATTAGAGATTTCTTCAAAGTCTGGTATTCATAAACTCATGGTAGCCTTAGAACAACGAGGTTTCATACGCCGTTTGCCAAATCGTGCCCGCGCAATAGAAGTGATTCGACTTCCTGAAAAAATAACATTTAATCTTTCTTTAGCGCGTAAAATTTCTCCTAGTATGATAGAAGAAAACAAAAGAAAAATATTTAAAAATTTCAGTGATAGTGATCATTCTAAGGGAGAAGAGAAAAAGAATATTACCATTCCTATTATGGGGCGTATTGCTGCAAGTGTGCCTATCTCAGCTATATTGCAACAAACAAATACGCTTTCTTTACCAAAGGAGATGTTTCATTCAGGTGAGCATTATGCTTTAGAAGTCAAGGATGATTCTATGATTGAAGCTGGTATTCTTAATAGAGATACTATAATTGTTAAACATCAAAATACAGCAACATCAGGTGAAATTGTTGTGGCGTTTATTGATAAAGAAGAAGCAACTTTAAAACGTTACCGTCGTAATGGAGCATCCATTGCATTAGAAGCTGCAAATGCTCATTACGAAACACGCATATATGGATCGGAACGTATACAGATACAAGGTAAACTTATCGGACTTATTCGCAAATATTAAAAAATAAAAATATTTGCTTAAATACACTCCATATATTATTCAATAAAAAATTGTTTGGTGTTTTTTTGTATTGTGCAAAAATCGATAATGAAATATTTTCTCTCTTAAGATTTTATAAAATAAATATCTTTGTAACAAATTGTATTGCACACATAGCAAAGATAAAGCACACTTTTTATTCTTAATGAAATAAAAATAATAAATAAAATTTAATCGTCATAACGTTGCAGGATATATTATGGCAGCACCTCGTATTAGTTTTGTTTCCCTTGGATGTCCCAAAGCACTGGTAGATTCTGAACGAATTATTACAAAACTTCGCTCTGAAGGTTATGAAATTTCACGTAAGCATCAAGGTGCGGATCTCGTTATTGTGAATACCTGTGGTTTTCTTGATTCTGCATGAAATGAATCATTAACTAATATTGATGAAGCACTCAAAGAAAATGGAAAAGTTATTGTAACAGGATGTCTTGGTGCTGATCCTGATGTTATTCGTCAAGCACATCCGAATGTATTAGCCATTACAGGACCACAAGACTATGAAAGTGTTATGCAAGCTGTTCATTCAGCAATTCTTCCAATTCATGATCCCTTTGTCGATTTAGTTCCTCCGCAAGGTATTCGCTTAACACCTCGCCATTATGCTTACTTAAAAATTTCTGAAGGATGTTCTAACCGCTGTAGCTTTTGTATTATCCCTACTCTGCGTGGTAATCTTACTTCACGCCCCATTGATGATGTTCTTAAAGAAGCTGAAAAACTTGTACAAGCTGGTGTAAAAGAGCTTTTGGTTATCTCACAAGATACCAGTGCTTATGGCATTGATATAAAATATCTAGAAAGTTGTTGGAAAGATCGCACAATCAAAACTAAATTTTTTGATCTTTGTCGCGAACTCGGGGATATGGGTATTTGGATACGTATGCATTATGTTTATCCTTATCCTCATGTTGACGAAGTTATTGAACTTATGGCAGCAAAAAAGATTCTCCCTTATTTAGATATCCCTTTTCAGCACGCTTCACCAACCGTTTTACGTAACATGAAACGTCCTGCTCTTATCGAAAAAATCAACCGTAGAATTGAAAAGTGGAGAACCATTTGTCCAGATCTCACCTTACGGTCAACTTTTATTGTAGGTTTTCCAGGTGAAACGAATGAAGATTTTAATATGCTTCTCGAATGGTTAGAAGAAGTAAAAATTGAACGTGCCGGTTGTTTTAAATACGAAGAGGTAAAAGGTGCTGCCGCAAATGATTTAGGATTAGAAAATATTGCTGAAGAAGTAAAAGAAAGCCGTTGGCATCGCTTTATGGCTAAACAACAACAAATTTCTACTCACCTTTTAAAGAAAAAAATTGGCAAGAGACTTCAAGTTCTCATCGATGAAAGTCAAGGAAAAATTGCCAAAGGTCGCAGTCAATATGATGCTCCAGAAATAGATGGTATTGTGCATATATCATCGCGACGCCCCTTACGTGTGGGTGAATTTGTTACCGTAAAAATTGAACAATCAGATGCTTATGATCTTTATGGTATGGCAGTTTAAAGATAGATTGAAACGCATTATGCGGAATAAGTAAGTTTTATAATAAGTGAGCAAAATCAAAAAAATTTTTATCAAGCAAATGGCTTGGACGAATATTTGTTAAGGCACGAATCATGGTATCTTTGCGCCCAGGCATTTTTCTTTCAATATCTCTTAGCATTTCTTTCATTGCATTGCGCTGTAAACCATCTTGACTACCACAAAGATTGCAAGGAATAATAGGAAAGCGCATTGCTTGAGAAAATTTTTCCATATCTTCCTCAGCAGCGTAAACAAGAGGGCGCAAAACAAAAAGATCACCTTCATCATTGATAAGCTTTCCAGGCATGGCTGCTAATCGGCCACCATGAAATAAATTCATAAAAAAAGTTTCTAAAACATCATCACGATGATGTCCCAAAACCAATGCAGAACATCCCTCTTCACGGGCGATACGGTATAAATGACCACGTCGTAATCGAGAACAAAGCGAACAATATGTTTGCGTATCTGTCAATTTATCTGTGACAATGGAATAAGTATCCTGATATTCAATACGGTATGGAATCTGATAAGAACTTAAAAAATCTGGAAGAATATGTTTTGGGAAGTTTGGTTGTCCTTGATCAAGGTTACAAACGAGAATTTCAATAGGCAAGAGTCCGCGCCATTTTAAATCAAGAAGAAGCGCTAATAAACCATAAGAATCCTTCCCGCCAGACAAAGCAATAAGCCACTTTTTTCCTGAAGAAAGCATAGAAAAATCATCCAACGCTTGCCGCATATGACGGAGAAGCCGTTTACGCAATTTATTAAACTCTACAGTTGAAGGAGCAGACCGAAATATTGGATGACAATCATCCGTTCCCTTTGTTAAAGAATCGTTTTTTTTTATATTTTCTTTTATTTCTTGATATTTGACTGAAATATTCTTCATAAGACCATAATTTTGCATAATAAAGAGCTTGTTCTATTAAATAATAGAAACAGCAACGGGTTTAACGCACCTTACACAAATGTTCCGTCTATTTACATAAAAAAGAAATGGGGCCATACAAACCATGCTGCCATAAAATATAACAGCAGATCTTGATATAGCACCATTCATAAAAAGTAGCTATTAGCTTCAAAAAATATAAAGCGATATAATATAGAGAGCATAATGCTCTCTATGAAGAGCTTAACGAGAATAGAATTCAACAACCAAATTGGGTTCCATTTGCACAGCATAAGGAACATCTGAAAAAGCAGGAACACGTGTAAATGTTGCTTTCATCTGATTATGATCTGCTTCAATATATTCGGGCACATCACGTTCAGCTAACTGAATAGATTCCAAAACCAAAACAAGTTGCTTCGATTTTTCGCGAACCTCAATAACATCACCTGGTTTACAGCGATATGATTGAATATTTGTGCGTCGTCCATTTACATTAACATGACCATGATTGATAAACTGACGAGAAGCAAAAATCGTAGGTACAAATTTTGCACGGTAGACGACAGCATCCAAACGCGACTCTAAAAGTCCGATAAGATTTTCACCAGTATCACCACGACGACGCGCAGCTTCTTCATAAGTTTTACGGAATTGCTTTTCTGAGATATCACCGTAAAAACCTTTTAATTTCTGCTTAGCACGCAATTGCACACCATAGTCGGAAAGTTTTCCTTTACGACGTTGCCCATGTTGGCCTGGACCATAATCACGACGATTTACAGGAGATTTCGGACGCCCCCAAATGTTTTCTCCCATCCGGCGGTCAATTTTATATTTTGTTGTTTCGCGTTTACTCATCGCATTTCCTTTTAAAATAGAATACAAGATCTCGTAGTAAGATCTTAAGGAAACGCGCCCTCCTCTGCCTTTAAATAAAAAGACTGACAGGACATCTTAACATATAACATGCAAAGCTATCCACGGGACACGTTAATTAGCACCATTTTCCCGAAAGAAAAAGCTAACAGGACTTGTATTGATATCATCCCACAGAGTCAACTCCTTTCGTAATATTTAAGTTAAATCCTTTTAATAAAAGCTCTGTTGAAGAAGTTATGTTTTGCGATGTAAATAACGCAAAATCTTTATGCTTCTTTATACTTTTAGGATATACTTTTTCCGGTAATAATGATCTTGTATGTTTGGCTATAGCTTTTGCTGGATCAATCCATTCAACGGGCCATAAAGCTTGTTCATGAAAAAAATCAATTAAAAAAGGGTAATGTGTACACGCTAAAACAATAATATCCGTATATTTACCATTTTTTTCAACAAAGCAGGGAAGAATCTCGTGACGTAATTCTTCCAAGTCAATAGGTTTTTTACGTAAATAATCTTCAGCAAATCCAGCAAGTTTTTCACTTCCAACAAGTTTAACATCACATTGGATTGCGAAAGTATTGATTAATTCATACGTATAAGCACGTTTCACTGTTCCAGGAGTCGCTAATACAGAAATAAACCCAGATTTTGTTTTTTCAGCGGCTAACTTAATTGCAGGAACTGTTCCTACAAAAAGGGTATGGGGAAATTTTTTTCGTAAATCTGCCATCATCAGTGTAGAAACAGTATTACAAGCGATTACACATAAGGAAGGCTTATAAAGTGTTAAAAGATTTGTAAAAACCTTTAAAATACGTTTTTTTAGGAGATCTTCTTCCCAATTTCCATAAGGAAAGCCCATATCGTCAGCAACATAAATCAGCTGCCTTTCAGGAATAAGAAGACGCACTTCCCTCAGCACTGTTAAACCGCCAATGCCGCTATCAAAAAAAAGAATAGGCCGATCATCCATCAATTTTTACACTTGTTTTTAATTTTTTACGTTCACGATTTATAGGCGCACCACTTCCTCGCGGAAATTTAGGTGAAAAATGATCCAATGAAGATACAACTCCTCGTAGCAAGCGAACCTCGGATTCGCTAAAATTAGCGCGCGTAAAAACAGAGCGCAAATTTGCGAGCATTGTCTCTTTACGTTCTTGAGGCCTAAAATATCCACGGATATCTAAAGCATCTTCTAGCTGAGATAAAAAACCATGAAAGGTTGCTTTAGTTGCAGGCTCCATCTCTGCTGCACGAAAAGCCGTATCACGCATATCATCTAAACCTGCTTTCATCCATTCATAAGACATAAGCAAAACCGCTTGTGCAATATTAAGAGATGCAAAAGCAGGATTAACTGGAAAGGTAATAATTTCATCAACAAGACTTATTTCAGCATTTTCCAGTCCCCATCTTTCTCTTCCAAATAAAATACCTGTTCTCTGTCCAATGTTTTCACGTTGACGTAGTATACTCGCTGCTTCAACAGCACTTTTTACAGTTTTAAAACCACATCTTTCCCGTGCTGTCGTAGCAAAAACATAATGCAAATCTGCAATTGCATCACGCAATGTATCAAAAATGACCGTGTCATTAATGACATGATCTGCTTTACTTGCAGCAGCTATGGCTTTTTCATTTGGAAATGCTTCCCGAGGATTGACCAATCGAAGCTTAGAGAGCCCAAAATTTGCCATCGCCCTTGCCACCATACCAATATTTTCAGGCAGTTGCGGTTCGAGTAAAATAATAATTGGACCATTTGTTAAATTTTTACGTTTCTTATTGGTTCCAGCCATCAAGTTTTCCTAATTTCACACATTACATTCCTATAGTTGTTTTTTGAATATAACCTTCCTAAGAAAATATCCCCCCAATAATCTTTTTAATAACAAATTAAAATCAATATTGTCTTTTTATTTAGAGTCTATTGTGAAGTAATAACTTAAAAATTAATAATGACTTATAAAAACAAATAAAGTTTTATTCTTAATGACTTAGAGTCGTTTTCTGAATTGTCTTAACATTTTTTGTGCATTAAAAATGCCTTGTTGAAATGTGCTATAAAATTTATAGATAACAAACTGAGTTGAATTATGAAATCATAAATTCTAAGATAAGGAGTATGCTCTTTAATTCTAAACTTTTTCCTGCAAAACTTATTCGCCGTTATAAACGTTTCCTTGCTGATGTTAAGCGAGAGGATTGGCATATTTTTACTGTAGTTGTTCCTAATACAGGATCGATGCTTGGTTTGACAACTCCAAACTCCAATATTTGGCTTTCATATAACAACAATCCCAAGCGAAAATACGCATACCAATTAGAAATTGTTGAAGCAAATAATACTTTAGTTGGTATTAACACGACTTTACCTAATAAACTCGCATTAGAAGCAATTCAAAATGGTTTATTACCGGAATTAAACGGATACAAAACAATTTTGAAGGAACAATGCTATGGTACAAAATCACGGGTTGACTTTCTTCTGCGTGATGGAACTCTCCCTGACTGTTATCTAGAAATTAAAAATGTTCACTTTATTCGCCAAAAAGGATTAGCAGAGTTTCCCGATACCATAACAAAACGCGGCACACGTCATCTTGAAGAACTCATAAAAGTCGTGCAACAAGGAAAACGAGCCGCTATGCTTTATGTAATTCAACGGGAAGATTGCTCGGCTTTTAAAATTTGCCATGACCTTGATTCAGCTTATGGACGCAAATTTGATTTAGCTTTAGAATCAGGGGTAGAATTTTATGCTGTAAAATGTCACGTAAGTACAGAAGGTATCTTTCCGATTCATCAAGTGGAAATAGAAAACAGAAAAAATAATGACTGATTATATTGAATATAATAAAATACCCTTAAAATTTAATGGACAAATTCGCCTTTTTGATGAGCATGCTTTTTCTAAAATGCGCGAAGTTGGTCGTGTTGCTGCAGAATGCCTTGATGCACTTGTGGATATTATTAAGCCTGGTGTCACAACACAAGAAATTGATGACTTTGTATTTATTTTTGGAGCTGAAAGAGGAGCTCTTCCTGCTGACTTGAATTATCATGGGTACGGACATTCATGCTGTACCTCAATCAATCACGTTGTTTGTCATGGTATCCCTAATAAAAGACCCTTACAAGAAGGCGATATTGTTAATGTTGATGTGACCTTTATTCTCGATGGCTGGCATGGAGATTCAAGCCGCATGTACCCCGTTGGAAAAATCAGACGCGCTGCAGAACGTCTGCTAGAAATAACGCATGAAAGCCTGATGAGAGCGATTGCCGTAGTCAAGCCTGGAGCAACTACAGGTGATATTGGTGCTGCCATACAACACTATGCAGAATCTGAACGGTGCTCAGTTGTGAGAGATTTTTGCGGACATGGAATCGGGCAGCTTTTTCATGATGCGCCCAATATTCTCCATTATGGAAATTCTAGAGAGGGAATAGAACTCAAACAGGGTATGATGTTTACAATTGAACCAATGATCAACCTTGGAAAACCACAAGTTAAAATTTTATCTGATGGATGGACTGCTGTTACACGTGATAAATCTCTTACTGCACAGTATGAACATACAATTGGTGTAACAAGTGAAGGATGTGAAATTTTTACGCAATCTCCTAAAAATATTTTTTACATCCCAAGTTCAAGTGCCTAAATAAATGTAGAAATATCATGGCTAAAAAAACAAATAAAAAGGAAGACGTTCAAAGTAATCATTTTGCATTAACATCAAGTTCTCCGCTTAACTCAACACCAGAAACAAAAAGTGAAAAAAATCAAAATAATTTACAAATACATAAACATTACCAAGGGCATCGTGAACGTCTTCGTAAACGCTATTTAAAATCAAAAGGACATGCAATTGAAGACTACGAGTACCTTGAACTCTTACTTTTTCGCACAATTCCCCGCGCCAATACAAAACCAATAGCCAAGAACTTGATAGCACGATTTGGCTCACTGGCGGATGTCTTGGGTGCTGATATTCATCGCCTTCAAGAGGTTCAAGGATGTGGCCCAGCAACTGCGATTGATTTAAAGATTATTTCAGATGTTGCTGGACGTCTTGCACGCGCAGAATTGTTTAAACGTGATATTTTTTCCTCTTGGGATAAAGTATTAGCTTATTGTAAAGCTGTGATGGCGCACGAAACACGTGAACAATTTCGTGTCTTATTTCTTGATAAAAAAAATGGTTTACTTGCTGATGAAGTACAGCAAACTGGAACCATTGATCATACCCCTGTTTACCCACGTGAAGTCATTTCTCGCGCTTTAGAGTTATCTGCCTCAAGTCTTATTTTAGTGCATAATCACCCTTCTGGTGATGCTAAACCGTCTCAAGCGGATATTACTATGACATATAGATTAAAAGACGCAGCAAATGCCTTAGGCATTATTATTCATGACCATTTAATCATCGCACGAAACGAGTATACAAGTTTCAAAGCATTGAAACTCATATGAATCTTATTAAATAAGAAAAAATTTCATTTCATTTTTCAGAACGAATCAATTGCTTAAATCAACATCTAATATGGCCATCGAAAAATTGTATGATAGCTCATCCTCATCTTCATCTCGATAAATAATACCTAAAAATTCGTCACCAATATAAACTTCACAAGAATCACTCTTTTTAGGCCGTGCCTTCACTTGTAATGCTGAATTTTGGAATATGTTTTTAAAGTAACTATCAAGTTTTTTTATTTCATCAGCATTCACAATGCTCTCCTGTCTTTTAGACTCTTAAACGAACGCTTTTATAGCGGATAAAGCACTTCTAAAATTCTGTAAAGATAGTAAAAACTCTTCGTTTCATTCTTCTATATTACCCATACTCAAAACAGCACTATCTTAACACATTCAATGAAGAACCTTTACTAAAAGGTCGTCCACTATCAAATATATTCGTATCGCTTTAAAAGTAAAAAAACGGTTAGAAAATCTTAAATTTTTAATAAATTCTCTTTTATCCCCAATTTTGATATTTGCACTTATTCTGATAATAATATTAATTGATTATTCAAAAATAAAGTTCTGTAAAATAAAGAATTCCTTGGTATTTTCTAACTGCTTCGTTTATCAAAAAATACTGTTGCGTCACTAAAAACAATTCTCTGTAATCTTTTGCAGAGGATACTTTTTTAAGCTCTTAAAAAGGATTTGCATTTAAAAAAAACATTTAAGGATAAGATAATGCGGGTTGTTACTCCTCCTCCCATTCTTTTATAAAAATTCGCATTATAATAACCGAATTTTTGAATGAAATTTACAGCTTTTGTTCGATATAAGAATATTGAGTATTTTTACGAGCTTTAAAATCTAGGAATCACTTTATGTGATAGGATAACGGGAAAGAAAATTAATAACCCCTTCTTTATAAACCTTATCCCCCACAGCAAGCATATGGTCTCGATCAGGAATTACTAATGCTTCACCATTGGGGAATAAAGCTGCTAACGGCTCTGCTTCACCTCCAATTTCATCTAATGAACCAACGGCAACAAGTGCAGGCTGTTTTATTTTATAAATCTCAGATGCTGTTAACTCCTGCTTTGAGGTGATAATACAAGCAGCAAGAGCACGTCTATCACTTTTAGTGTGGTCTGCAAATTTACGAAACATCAAAGCACGTGGATTAGTAATCGTGGAAAGATCTTCTGCTAAAAGAGCCTCAGCGACAGGTTGCCAGTTTCCTGCTCCTGTCACCATACCAATCCCTAAACCACCAAAAATAACACTGTGCACATATGTTGGATACAAAAGAGCCATAAATGCGCTAATTCGAGCTCCCATAGAATATCCCATAATATGGGCTTTCGGTATCTCTAAATGCTGCAATAATTTCATGGCATCGCCTGCCATAGCTTGAGGTGTATAAAAGCAAGGATCGTAACTTTTAACCGAATCTCCATGCCCGCGATTATCAAGAGCAATCACACGATATCCGGCTTCCGTAAGAGTACGAAACCAACCTGTTGCATACCAATTCACACGTGCGGAGGATGCAAAGCCATGAATCAATAAAATGGGCGCTCCCGTTCCCTCTTCTCGATAAGCAAATCGCAAACCATCATATTCGAAAAAACAAATATCCTCCGCTATCATTTTGTATGATCCTCACACTTTCCACAAATAGCAGGATGGAAAACACGCTGTCCCTTCTCTATTTGTTTTTCAGAAACTTCACCAGCATTAACCTCAATTGCAAAAGCAGCAGGAACTTTTGATGAAATAACATTTGTTGAAAATGGGGTCGTTTTTTCAACAATCGACACAATAACCCCCTCAGCATTTAAGAAAATCATATCTAGAGGCAAAGGTGTATTTGCCATCCACAGAGAAAATTCTTGTTTATCCTCTAACGGATTATTTCCCTGCTGTTTAAAAAGCATTGCGCGATCACGTGGAAAATCAGTACGATACATTAAACCAGCCATTCCCTGAGACCGCGTAAAAGCAATCTCTACTTCGTAAGAGACCATCCCTTGCTTTGTTTGTATTTTTAAAGGAACTGGATGAACAGGGATTTCTATTGGTTTTTGTGCTACAGTCATACCCACTCCTAATGTGAAAAATAGCAATAATGTAATGATAATTCTTCTTCTAAAAAGCTTTAACATTTTTATCTCCGCAGCAAACAATTCGCTCACTTTGTTTTACAAAATAAAAATACAAAGATTGATCTTCTTATCACACTCAATGCAATATCTAAATCTGTCTAAATTTGATTTATAACCTCATAGATACAGATTTTTTTGCTCATCTCATTTTATTATGGCTTACGGACACCAGTCTCTTCTTAAAGTAGAAAAAGAGAGAAATATTGCTTCAGTAACGGAGTTTAATGCGTCGCAAATGGAGCCCCTATATCTGGGTAGATTTCTGCCGTCATCAAGCCTTTTTCTCCCTTACCAAAGCGCACAAGAACAACTTGACCAGAGCGGAGCTCTGCTAAACCAAAACGACGCAAAGTCTCCATATGAATAAAGATATCTTCTGTTCCTTGCCCACGGCTAAGAAAACCGAACCCTTTATCACGATTAAACCATTTGACAATGGCACGCTCCAAACCACTTTCTGGAGTCACAACAACATGTGTACGTGCAGGAATTTCTGACGGATGAACCGCTGAAGAACAATCTATAGATTTCACCTGAACACACTTCAACCCTCGCTCAGTTTTTTCCACCGCACAGATAACTTTAGCACCTTCTAAAGCTGTTTGAAAACCATCCCTCCGCATGACCGTAACATGTAATAATATATCGGGAAAATTAGGCAGATCAGGCACAATAAATCCATAGCCCTTACTACCATCAAACCACTTAATGACACCACTAATTTCAATAATTTCACCACAAGAACCTATGCTATCCTCAGATAGGGAACAATCTTTTAATGTATCTTTCCTCGTCATAATAAAACGTGATCCTGTAGCTCTAAGTTACGATATTGATTCTCTACTTTAAGTAAACATTGCTCTTGCACCAATACGCAAGTCCCAAGAATAAGATTTCCCCATATTGTCGTCCCTCTTGATGCTTATCTAAAACGAATATTTGCAAAAGTATTTGATCGTAGGTTTCGTACATTTTACAATAAGCAACCTAGAAAAAAATAATACAAAATATTTTTACACAGTAATATTTTTATGATGTGTAACTTGCATGATGAAAAAGTTCAAGCTAAGGTGCAAAAACCGCAACCAAACGCAAGTTACACATCATATTCAAGGAAAATGCGCAATGCAATTGAAGAAAATCCTCACGAGCCTCGCAGCCATCATGGCGTTTGTAACGAATGTCTATGCAAATGACCCCATCAAAATTGGTGTTTACCTCCCATTGAGTGGTCAAAATGCATTTGGGGGACAATTGGAAATCAGGGGTATAGAATTAGCACATAAGCAAGTTCCAGAGATATTGGGACGTAAAGTAGAGCTTATTGTTATTGATAATAAATCTGATAAAGTAGAGGCTGCTAATGCTGTTATGCGTTTAACTGCCAGTGAAAAAGTTAGTGGAATCATTGGGACTTATGGCTCTTCACTTTCATTGGCTGGTGGAGAAATATCCGAAAAAGCAAAGACTCCAACCATTGCAACCTCTTCAACAAATCCGCTTGTTACACAAGGTAAAAAATATTACTTTCGCGCTTGTTTCATTGATTCCTACCAAGGCATCGGAATTGCAACTTATGTACGTCAAACTTTACATGCAAAAAAAGCGGCTATTCTCAAAGATATCTCAAGCGATTATGCAATTGGGCTTGCCAGTTATTTTACGCGTGCTTTCAAAAAACTAGGTGGTGAGGTTATCTCAAATTTAAACTATAATTCTGGAGATCAAGATTTTTCAGCTGTTCTTACGCAGATTATAGCGCAAAACCCTGATATCTTATTTATTCCATCTTACTTTTCTGAAGGTGCGATTATTATGAAGCAAGCGCGCGAACTAGGTGCAAAGTTCAAAATTATGGGTGGGGATGCTATGGATAATCCAGAAACCATCATGATTGCAGGAGAAGCTGCAGAAGGTTTCTTACATACGACGCTTCCCTATAGTGAAGACATGCCGAATATGTCAACAGCTGCGCAAGAATTTACAAATAAATGGAAAGAAGCTTATCCTGATAAAGAACCAAATATCAATTCTGTTTTAGGATACACCAGTTATATGATGTTTATGAAAGCTATTGAAAACGCTGGTAGTGCTGATCGTGAAAAAATTACTCTAGAACTTAGCAAATTAAAAGATTTTCCAACACCTTTTGGTGATATGTCTATGGATGAAAATCATAATCCTAAGATTCCTATTGGTATAATTGAAATAAAGGGTGGAAAACGTGTCTATTTAGATGAAGTCAAACCTGCTTTTTAAAAAGTCAGCAATTTTTTTAGTCAAAATTAGAGAAATAGTTGAGGATTTTTCCTCAACTAAAATTTGATGGTTTCTTGTTTGATATCCTGTAATGAATTAACAAATGTGGAAGGATGAGAGATGAGCACTGAAATGTTCATCCAGTATTTTTTTAATGCACTGGCATTGGGATCTCTTTATGGGCTTATCGCTATTGGTTACACCATGGTGTACGGTATATTGAGACTCATTAATTTTGCTCACGGTGATATTTTTATGCTAGGAGCATATTTCGTTTTCTTTTCCACAATTAGCTTTATGCCTGCTTGGGCTGCGATTCTTCTTTTGCTGCTAGCCGTCCTTATTTATTATGCGGTGTTTATAGGTTTCAAAAAGCGCCCTTCAACTGTTTGGAGTGGTGTTTTTTTAATCCTTGTTTTAGGATTTCTTTATTATTTTAAAATTGCACCTCAAGACTTTACACCAATTTGGATATTGGCTCTGTGTTTTTCCATTTTTATCACAAGTGCCGTTGGTGTTACTGTTGATCAATTCGCTTATCGACCTCTGCGTCATGCTCCTCGTATCTCAGCGCTTATCGGTGCAATAGGCGTTTCCTTTTTTATTGAGAATCTTGCTACTGTACTCTTTAGTGGTGTCCTTAAAGGTGTAAAACAGCCAGATTTTCTTGTAACGCCATTTCTATGGCATTTAGAATCAGGAGCAGGTGGAATTATTAGAATTGCTCCAATGTCTCTGATTGTTCCCACCGTTTCGTTTATTCTCATTATTTCTCTGTTATGGATTATCCATAAAACAAAACCTGGACTTGCTATGCGTGCAATCTCGCATGATATTGAAACAACGCGTTTGATGGGGGTTTCTGTCAATAAAGTTATTGCATTTACCTTTGGCATAGGTTCAGCACTTGCTGCTATCGCGGGGATTATGTGGTCGTTACGCTATCCTCAAATCCATCCTTATATGGGTGTTCTTCCCGGACTTAAAGCCTTTATCGCTGCCGTTATTGGAGGTATTGGCTCTATTCCAGGGGCGATGTTAGGAGGATTATTACTCGGATTTATTGAAATTATGATTATTGCATTTTTTCCCGCACTATCTGGATATCGAGATGCTTTCGCTTTTGTTTTATTGATTCTGATTTTATTGATAATGCCTACGGGATTAATGGGCAAAAAAAGTCAGGAGAAAATCTAATGGTAAAATCAGTTGCAAACTGTCTATCCTGTATCAGTATTTTGATTCTTATTGGTTTTTTATTTTATGCTGATAACCATTTTAATGATTATACACTGCGTATCATCAATCTTATTGCTATTAATGCGATATTGGCAATTTCGCTTAACTTGATTTACGGTTTTACCGGTATGTTTTCTCTAGGACACGCTGGTTTCATGGCCATTGGTGCTTATGTATGTGCGATTTTGCTTCTTTCCCCTGAACAAAAAGAAATGATGTGGATTCTTGACCCTATCGCTGAACCATTACATCATTTACAGTTCCCTTTTTTTATTGCCGTTGTTGTCAGTGGTCTGTCTGCTGCAGTTGTCGGTTTATTAATTGCTCTTCCTGTCTTACGTCTCGGTGGTGATTATCTTGGAATTGCAACATTGGGGTTTGCAGAGATTATTCGTATTGTTATTACCAATGCCTCATCGATAACAAATGGCTCTTTAGGAATTAAAGGAATCCCCCAAAATGCGACATTATGGTGGAACTATGGTTGGTTAGCCTTTACAGTTCTCTTTATTATTCTCTTACTACGAAGCAATACTGGTAATGTACTACGCGCCATTCGTGATGATGAAATCGCTGCAAAAACAATGGGAGTTAACGCTTTTTTCTACCGGAGCTTTTCCTTTACTGTTGGTGCATTTTTTGCAGGTATAGGAGGAGCATTGATGGCTGCTCTTATTTCAACGATTGATCCCAAAATGTTTAATTTCCTACTCACATTTAATATTTTAATGATTGTTGTTGCCGGTGGACTTGGTTCAATTACAGGAAGCATTATTGGCAGCATTATTATTACCGTCATGCTTGAATGGCTTCGTATTATTGAAAGTCCTTTTGATTTAGGTTTTATACATATTCCAGAGACACCTGGGTTGCGTATGGTTGTTTTTTCTCTTTTATTGCTCGTCATTATTTTATTTTGGAGAAAAGGGTTGTTGGGACAACATGAATTCTCATGGAATGGAATTTATAGCTTTTTAACACGTAAAAAACTCTCTAATACTGAGGGAAAATTATGAACGACACCATTCTTTCTCTTGATAATATCGTCATGCGTTTTGGCGGCTTAGTTGCTGTCAATAATATTAATATGGCAATCAAACGAGGAACAATTACTGGATTAATTGGTCCAAATGGAGCAGGAAAAACAACTGTTTTTAATATGATTTCTGGGTTTTATGCTCCCACGAGTGGAACGATTCTTTTTGATGGTAAAAAAGTTTCTGGAGCTCCCCCTTATATTATCTGCAAGCGTCATATTGCACGAACATTTCAAAATATTCGCCTTTTTTCAGGATTGACGGTTTTGCAAAATGTTATGGTAGGAGCGCATGTTCGTCAAAAATATCCATGGTTTTCTTCAGCGCTGTTTTTTCCAAAAGCAATGAAAGAAAAAAAGAAGTCCATAAAAATTCAATGGAACTTCTTGAGCGACTACAGCTTGATCATCTTGCCAATCAATCAGCAATGACCCTGCCCTATGGTGTACAAAGACGTCTAGAAATTGCACGCGCGTTGGCAACAAAGCCAAAATTGCTACTTCTTGATGAACCTGCTGCTGGTATGAATCCACAGGAAAGCGAGGATCTTAGAAAATTTATAGCAAAAGTGCAGAAAGACTTTGATCTTACGATTCTCCTTATAGAACATGATATGAAAGTTGTTATGGGACTTTGCCAATATATTTTGGTAATGGAATATGGCTGTTGTATTGCCAATGGCACACCAGATGAAGTTCGTAACAACCCTAAAGTTATTGAAGCTTATCTTGGCGGAGACGTTTATGGACATTCTTAAAATCAAAAACCTTCATGTTCATTATGGGGCCATTAAAGCTATCCAGAACCTTTCTATGACTATAAAAAAGGGAACTATAGTAACTTTAATCGGCGCCAATGGAGCTGGAAAAAGTAGCATTGTACGCTCTATTACAGGGCTTAATCGATCTGTTTATGGAGAGATTACCTATAAAGGCGAATCAATTATTAAAAAATCACCAGAAAAAATTTTACGTTTAGGAATTGCTCTAAGTCCTGAAGGGCGGCGCATCATGCCCCATCTCACTGTTTTAGAAAACCTACACCTAGGCGCTTATATTCGCCATGATAAGATAGGGATTGCTCGTGATATTGAATGGGTCTTTGATCTCTTTCCGCGTCTACGTGAAAGAGCAAAACAATTAGGAGGTACAATGTCTGGTGGGGAACAACAAATGCTTGCTGTAGGGCGTGCTCTCATGAGTAATCCTGATATGGTAATCTTAGATGAGCCCTCCCTAGGTTTAGCACCCCTCCTTGTAAAAGAACTTTTTTCGATTATCCAAAAAATTAATGATATGGGGAAAACCATTCTTCTTATTGAACAAAACGCATTTGCTGCACTGTCTATTGCTGACTATGCTTATATTCTAGAGGTCGGACATGTTCTATTTCATGGTGAAGGTAAAACTATGCTTTTCGATCCACGTGTTAAAGAAGCATATCTTGGTGGATGAAAACTGTACAGCCTTTAAAAATTAAGAGCATCCTTTTTCAAAAATCTTCTTGATTAAAGAAAAGAATGCTCGTTTATAAAGCTTCTTTCATAAAGTTCTAAACTTTTATGGCCACCACTTCTTTGCGCTAAACACGCCTGCTTCTTGTTCTATAATATGTGCTATCTGAAAAAGAACTTCTTCAGCAAAAGGCTTACCAATTAGTTGTAATCCAAGTGGTAAACCATTTGATGAGAGACCAGCAGGAACAGAGATTCCTGGTAAACCAGCCATGTTAACGGGTACAGTAAAAATATCATTGAGATACATTGCTACAGTATCATGTTTTATTTTTTCATCAGCAATACCAAAAGCAGGTGTTGGTGTTGCTGGTGTGAGAATAGCATCAACGCCGGAAGCAAAACATTGATCAAAATCACGCTTTACCAATGTTCGCACTTTTTGAGCTCTTAAATAATAAGCATCATAATAACCTGATGAGAGAACATAAGTACCAATCAAAATACGACGTTTTACTTCATCACCAAAACCAGCTGAACGGGTCTTTTCATACATTTCAATAACGTCTTTACCTGGTATACGAAGGCCAAAACGAACACCATCATAGCGTGCCAAATTAGAAGATGCTTCTGCAGGAGCAACAATATAGTAAGCAGGCAAAGCATATTTTGTATGGGGTAATGAAATATCGCTTATTTCAGCACCGGCTTCTTTTAGCCAATTTATTCCTTTTTGCCAAAGATCAATAATTTCAGAAGACATTCCTTCCATATGGTATTCTTTCGGAATACCAATTTTCATTCCTTTGATTGATTGACCAAGATAGCTCTCATAATCAGGCACTGGTAAATTAACAGAAGTAGAATCTTTTTCATCAAAAGAAGCCATTGATTTAAGCAAAATGGCACAATCGCGAACATCCCGCCCGATAGGACCCGCTTGATCAAGTGATGAAGCAAAAGCAATTGTTCCCCACCGTGAACAACGCCCATAAGTTGGTTTAATTCCTACAGTTCCCGTAAATGCTGCTGGCTGGCGTATTGAACCACCTGTATCTGTTGCTGTTGCACCAGCACACATCCGCGCAGCAACAGCGGCTGCAGAACCGCCTGAAGAACCACCCGGTACGAGTTTTTCATCGGAATCATTTTTTCTCCATGGGCTAATAACTGGACCATAATATGACGTCTCATTAGAAGACCCCATAGCAAACTCATCCATATTAAGCTTGCCTAACATAACAGCTCCATCCTGCCATAAATTAGCAGTTACCGTTGATTCATAATGTGGTTTAAAACCATCAAGAATATGAGAACAAGCCTGAGTATGAACTCCCTGTGTGGCAAAAAGATCCTTAATTCCTAACGGAATTCCTTCTAAATTTCTCCCCTGACCTTTAGCCAAACGGCATTCTGATTCAGCAGCCATTTTTCTCGCTTGTTCTGCGGTTATTGCCACATAAGCATTCAAAGTTGGATTAGCCAATTCAATTGCTTTTAAATAAGCTTCTGTTAATTCCGTTGCTTTGAATTCTTTCTTTATGAGAGCATCACGGGCTTGTGCAATTGTCAAAGTTGTTAGATCGGTCATCATTGGTTCTCAAGTCTTTAAAATACAAAAATTACTCGACGATTTTTGAAACAAGAAAAAAATTATCTTCTGTAACAGGCGCATTTGCTACGATATCTGCCGCTATATTACCATCTGTGATATCATCTTCACGCATCCGTAAAGCCATTGGCATCACGGATGTTAATGGTTCAACACTGCTAACATCGACTTCATTTAATTGTTTTACAAAACCTAAAATGACATTGAGTTCTTTTGTCATACGTTCTGTTTCATCGTCATGGACAGCAATACGCGCTAAATGCGCTACCCGCTTGACTGTTTCTTGATCAACAGACATACTATGCCTTTCTGTTTTCTTATTTTTACATTTGCTTATTGGCTATACAAGGCTGTGTTTGCAAGCGCAAGAATCTTGATAACCTAACCCACGAAAAGACTTAAATTATAAATCATATGGCTATTATTAATATTAATCAAGTTATGACACATCTTTTGCCTGGACAAGTAATAGCAGGTTTGGATTTAGGCACAAAAACAATTGGAATTGCAGTTTCTGATATGGGGCTCACTCTTTCAAATCCGCGTCCTGTTATTCAACGAAAAAAAATGATGGAAGATGCACACACCCTTATAAAAGTTTTTGATCGTGAAAATGTGGGGGTTATTATCATTGGACTACCTCTTAATATGAATGGAAGTTGTGGTCCTCGTGCTCAAGCAACCAAAACTTTTGTCAGTAATATGAAAGCATATACAAAAATTCCTTTTGTTTTATGGGATGAACGTTTATCAACAATTGCTGCAGAACGTTCTCTTTTAGAAATGGATGTATCACGTGTTAAAAGAGCAGCCAAAATTGATTCGGCTGCTGCTGCTTTTATATTACAAGGTGCACTCGACAGGATTCAAAGCCTTCATCATATGGAAGGATAAAGAACGTTTAACAAATGTCCTGCATTGTAGCGTGCAATAAGCATTCCATAAGAAGATCTCCATTGTCCCCCAAGGCGGCTTTCCATATAAGCATTCGCTACATGTTCTATATCTATAGAACGTAACGATGCAGCTGCGGTTGCATACGCTACTTGTTCAACAAAAAATCTTCCTGCTCCTTCATTTGTCGATGCCATCCCTACAGCAGATTTAATAATCTCCATTGCTCGTGGTCCCGCTGGTCCAATATCAACAGCAATTTTTTCTAACAATTTCTGAAATAATCCCGGTGCTTTTTCAGCGATAAGAATTGCGTCCTTTACCAATTGATTCGCAGAACTATTTCTCACAATCCGTGCAGGACTATTGACCAACATTTGCGATAATGGATTGCCTTCCACAAAACTTTCTATGCCAATCTGTGCAATAATCTCGCCAATAATAGGTATGACGAGTTGACTGACATGATAAGCAATAATAGGTACCATAATCCGCGCGAAAGCTGCTTCAGAGCGATCATTTGCCGCATTATCAAATGCGCGCGCTAAACGTAAAACCAATGCTTGCGCAGCAGCAATATCCAGTGCGATATCTGCAAAAATACGTTCTGTTAGGGGGGGTAAAGGTTGATCTGGTCTTTTTTGCCGAAAAAAATCGATACCAAATTGAAGTGCAGCACGCAAAATACCTGCTGATACGACGGATTGATCAAAACGCATCATCGTTTCGATATCCTTAATGACTTTAATCCCCTCCCCTACATTTCCTAAAAGCCAACCATAACATCCCTGAAAATCAACAACACCCTCTGGAGTTAAAGATTCGCCAGAACGCTGTAACAAATGACGAATCGATATGATACCATTTAACGCTCCATTTTCTTGTATACGGGGAACTAAAAAACAGCTTAAATGACCATCTAATTCTGCACTCACAAGATATCCATCAACGATCGGATTAATAACATTCGTTTTTGTAATATTTAAACGATACAGATCACGTTCAACTTTTTCATCAAAAGAAATTTTTTTAACACTTGGAAAATTGAAAGCATATTTTTCTTGTTGTTCAACATCATCAAAAGCAAAAGTAAGTGAAGCCGCTGTTTTTCTATTAACAGGTTTAGACGACAAATCATATTGTCGTGATAAAAGCACATTTTGCCATTTGCTAAAGAGATCACCATCACTAATTAAAGCTGCAAGAGTCGCACTTGTGATAATAACCTCATTTAAATGCCCTGTTTCCAAACCAGCAGATAAAGCTAAGCGAATAGCACGGGCTTGGTATCGTACTCCGTTTTCTGAGGTGGTGTTTTCCCAAAGTGAAGTGACTAAACCAACTTGTCTAGAATATTGTTGAAGAGTTTGATAAGAGGAATGTATCTCTAGCTTTTCTATGGGTTGTCCCCATTCGTCATTATAACGCAAGATTGGTCGATAACGGTTTGCCAAAGAGGAAAGCTCCCATGCTTCACGACTCGCTACAAAATCTCCTATTTCTTCAAAACTTGCTAATAAAAATTTAGGCAAAGTAGAGGCAATACGAAACATAAGCGTATCACTGAGAAAGGCATTTTTTTTGCGAGCATTTTGCACAGATACAGCACTCATAGGCATATTCCTATTATTCAAATCATTCACATCATAGACTATTTGTCATTTTGCAGTTAAAAAACATTTATTATATTCAAACAAATGCTTGTTTAATTTGTTTAGAGAGAGATAGAAAAGAATGCTATGACTCAAAATACTTTTTTTCCCCTTTTTCCCCATCAACATCTTTTAGGCATTAAAAACTTAAGTGCAGAAGATCTCACCATATTGCTGGATCGTGCAGATGCAAATGTTAACCTCTCTAAAAAAATTGATACAATAAAATCTACATTATGTGGGTGTACTCAAATTAATCTTTTTTTTGAAGCCTCCACACGCACACAATCTTCTTTTGAATTAGCTGGCAAACGGTTAGGTGCAAACGTGATGAGTATGGCCATTGGCAATTCATCTGTAAAAAAAGGAGAAACATTGATTGATACAGCGGCAACCCTCAATGCAATGAAACCAGATATACTTGTCATCCGTCATAGCAGCGCTGGAGCAGCTGCTTTGTTAGCGCAAAAAGTGGATTGTTGTGTCATTAATGCAGGTGATGGTGCTCATGAACATCCAACACAAGCTTTATTAGACGCTCTGACGATTAAAAGAACAAAAGGCCGCATTGAGGGATTAACTGTGGCAATTTGTGGAGATATTTTGCATTCACGTGTCGCGCGTTCTAATATCCTCAGTCTCAATGCCTTGGGTGCTCGCGTTCGTGCTGTTGCACCTTCAACGCTTCTCCCCACAGCAATTGCTGATATGAGTGTTGAGGTTTTTAATACAATGAAAGAAGGACTTAAAGATGCTGATGTCATTATGATGCTACGCTTACAACATGAACGTATGACAGGTTCCTTTATTCCCTCCATTCGTGAATATTTTCATTATTTTGGCTTACATAAGAAAAATTTGGCCTATGCCAAAAGTGATTGCATTGTTTTACATCCTGGCCCAATAAACCGTGGTGTCGAGATAGCATCTGACATAGCAGATGGACCACAAAGTATGATCCATACACAAGTAGAGATGGGAATCGCTGTGCGTATGGCTGTCATGGAGGCTTTATTGGATTCACGCCTTAGAGCAAGTGGAGAGAAAAAATGATAAAGCCTATTGTCTTTCAAAATGCTCGTATTATCGATCCTTCACGTACAATGGATGAGATTGGTACTGTTATCGTTGAAAATGGACGAATTACAGTCGCTGGAAAAGAAGCATTGAATCAAGGAACTCCCGAAGGAGCAGAAATTATTAATGCACAAAACAAAGCTGTTCTTCCCGGACTTGTTGATGCTCGCGTTTTTGTTGGGGAACTAGGAAATGAAAGTTGTGAAACAATAACAACAGCAAGCCAATCAGCAGCAGCAGGTGGTATCACTTCTTTCCTTATGATGCCAGACACAAATCCCATTATCGATAATGTCGCGCTTGTTAAGTTTATAACACATACAGCAAAAGAAATGTCATCGGTCAATATTTATCCCGTTGCTGCGATCACTCACGGTTTTCAGGGAAAAGAAATAACCGAATTTGGTTTGTTAAAAGATGCAGGAGCTGTTGCTTTTTGTGAAGGAAAAAATACCCTGCAAAACTCATCTGTCATGCGACGTGCCATGACTTATGCACGAGATTTTGATGTTCCCTTAATGCATGAAACACAAGATCAAGACCTGATAGGAAAGGGTGTTATGAATGAAGGCCTTCTAGCAAGTTGGCTTGGTCTTTCTGGAATACCTCGAGAAGCAGAAGTTATTCCACTCGAAAGAGATTTGCGTTTGGCTGCATTGACACAAACACGCTATCATGCTTCACAAATATCGACAGCATTATCTGCTGAAGCACTTCGCTTAGGCAAACAACGCAGTGAGAAGATTTCAGCCGGTGTATCCATTAATCACTTGTCTCTTAATGAAAATGACATTGGTGAATATCGCACCTCTTTTCGTCTTATGCCTCCATTGCGTAGAGAAGAAGATCGCATAGCAATGATTGAAGCAATAAAAGATGGAACAGTAGATATTATCGTTTCTTCCCATGATCCTCAAAATGCTGACACAAAACATTTACCATTTGATGATGCAACTACAGGTGCCATTGGTATGGAGACTTTATTGAGTGCGGCTTTACGTCTTTATCATGATGGAAGCATATCTCTGTTACGATTAACAGAACTTTTGTCAACGGCGCCAGCAAAACTCTTTGGCCTTAATGCGGGAACACTTAAAAGAGATTCTGATGCCGATCTTATTTTAGTTGATCTTGAGATGCCATGGGTCGTTTCTGCAAAGAAGCTGTATTCACTCTTCCAAAATACACCTTTTGAGAATGCACACTTTCAAGGACGTGTTGTTCAAACTTTCGTTAAAGGACAATCCATTTTTAAACTTGATCAACAAACTTAATGAGATTTTTAATGAATGAAGGTGAAATATTTTTTCAGTTTTGTACTTGGTTTATCTTTCTGATGTCCTATCTCATGGGCTCAATCCCATTTGGTTTGCTTTTTACGCGATTAGCCAAACTTGGTGATGTAAGAACAATTGGTTCGGGAAATATTGGTGCGACAAATGTTCTACGGACAGGAAATAAAAAAATTGCTGCTCTCACACTTGCTTGCGATGTGTTGAAGGGAACTGTTGTTCTTCTTGTTATAAAGTTTTTAAGTGCTCCGATAGAAAACAGTCTCATCATTTCTCTCGCTGGTTTTTTTGCCTTCTTGGGACATCTTTTTCCCATATGGCTAAAATTTAAAGGTGGCAAAGGTGTTGCTACCTATCTTGGTGTATGCTTAGGGAGCTATTGGCCAGCAGCAATTGTTTTTATTGTTGTATGGATAGGGGTTTTTCTGCTCACACGCTACTCTTCATTATCCGCACTCATTGCCGTGGTTATTACTCCAATATTTGTTTTTTACTTCTCCAATCCTTATTTCTGTTTTATGCTGATTGCAATGAGCATATTTGTTTATATGAAACATTACGAGAATATTGGTAGATTATTAGTTGGAAAAGAAAGCAAGGTTGGTACGAAAAACGGGGATGAATAAAGGAATCTTGCTCACTGATCGTCAACGTCTCAATTGGTTACGGTTGTTGCGGAGTGAAAATATTGGAGCAGTGAGTTTTCGCAATCTCATTGATCATTATAAAACAGCAGAAAATGCTTTAGCGGCGCTTCCTGAACTAAGTAGGAAAGGTGGACTTTCTACATCTATTCGGATAACAACGATAGAAGATGCAGAAAAAGAAATACAAGAAGCAGAAAGATTAGGTATCCGGTTTATCGGTGTAGGAGAGCCGGATTATCCAACTTTTCTTAAGGTAACGGAATCTCCACCGCCTCTCATTGCCATAAAAGGCAATCTTTCAGTTTTTCAGAAACCTTCTGTTGGTATTGTAGGATCTCGAAATGCATCGGCGGCCGGAAAAAAACTCGCTGCTCAATTTACTCATTTTCTTGGAGAGGCTGGTTTTACAACAATTTCTGGACTCGCTCGTGGAATTGATAGCATTGTGCATCAAGCAAGTCTTTTAACAGGCACAGTCGCAGTCATGGCTGGTGGTATTGATCATATCTATCCCCCTGAAAATAAAAAACTCCATGAAGATATTATCTCTCATGGAGGAGCAATTATTAGCGAAATGCCTATTGGTTGGAAGCCCCGCGCTATCGACTTTCCAAGAAGAAACCGTATTATTGCAGCTCTCTCTCTGGGACTATTGGTTGTAGAAGCAGCGACACGATCAGGTTCCTTAATTACCGCACGCCAAGCAGCAGAAATGGGACGATTAATTTTTGCCATTCCAGGTTCTCCACTTGATCCAAGATCTATCGGTACAAACAAGCTCATAAAAGATGGTGCTCTACTCGCCACACACCCCTCTGATATCGTAGAAACACTTACACCATTAGCCCCGACTTCCACATATTCCCAACGCAATTTTTTCGAGGAACCTTCCTCTCACCAACTCGAAAAGAGTGGTTTGAGTGTATCTGAGGAAAAAAACTGTCATCCCCCTTCGGTTGGAGAAGATGCAGAACGCGTAGCAGTCTTTTCCGCTCTTTCGACAACACCAATTGATTTAGACACACTTAGCGCTCATTCAGGTGTTGCACTCCCAAACCTTTACCTTTTGCTGGTAGAGCTCGAGCTTGCAGGAAAGCTTATTCGGCACTCTGGTGGTTATGTGTCATTGTTGAATTCGGATCTTCCCCAAGAGCCTCAGCACTATTAATAATGCTCTGTCCTTCTTTGGCAACCATATCCAAAAGCAATGCTAAAAGAGGGCTATGTGCTTGACGTGCCATATGATTCATCTGTTCTGACATATCTGTAATATATTGGATAACTTTTAAATGACTTATAAACATAATTCTCTATCCTTGAGCATTTCCCCTCCTACTTCTCAATAGATGTTATCTTAGTATTTTGCCGTATGTTTCTGTATTAATAGTATAAAATAAATCGTATAATCTTATATAGGGTATGTTTTAATAATAACAATCATAAGTTGTACAATATTAATGTTTTTTATATGGCTCATATTTTTTTATGTGCTCTTAACGAATTGCCATTAGCTATTCCTATGAAAGGAGTTTATAAAAAAACTTTTATTTCAACATTCAGGTAAAATTATGGATATCGTTATCGTTGAATCACCAGCAAAAGCAAAAACAATTAATAAATATCTTGGTTCTCAATATAAAGTCGTTGCATCATTTGGACATGTTCGTGATTTACCGGCAAAAGATGGTTCTGTTCTACCCGATCAAGATTTTTCTATGAAATGGAGCGTAGATTCTACTGCTGCTAAACGTTTGAATGAAATAGCAAAAGCCGTCAAAGAAGCAGATAGCCTCATCTTAGCAACGGACCCGGATCGTGAGGGAGAAGCAATTTCATGGCACATTCTCGATGTGCTTCGTCAAAAAAAAGTTTTAAAGGATAAGCCTGTTAAACGGGTTGTCTTCAATGCCATCACAAAAAAATCTGTCCTTGATGCTATGAGCAATCCACGTGATATTGATACATCACTTGTAGATGCTTATCTTGCACGTCGCGCTCTTGATTACCTCGTTGGTTTTACACTTTCACCTGTTTTGTGGCGTAAGCTCCCTGGCGCACGCTCTGCTGGTCGTGTTCAATCTGTGGCTTTGCGTATTATTTGTGATCGAGAATCAGAAATAGAGCATTTTGTCAAAGAAGATTATTGGTCCATTACAACAAACTTAAAAACCATTCGAAATGATGTTTTCCAAGCAAGATTAACAATGTTTAATCAAAAAAAGATTGGCAAACTTGATATTCAATCTCAAGAACAAGCAGATCAAATTCGTCTTATGTTGGAGGACGCAAAATATCGTATCCTCAGTGTTGAAGCAAAGCCGACAAAGAGGAATCCTTCTCCCCCATTTACAACATCGACTTTACAGCAAGCAGCTTCTTCAAAACTAGGATTTTCAGCCTCTCGTACGATGCAAATTGCTCAAAAACTTTATGAAGGTGTTGAAATTAATGGTGAAATGGCTGGACTTATTACTTATATGCGTACCGATGGTGTACAAATAGCTTCAGAGGCTATTGATTTAGCACGAACAGTAATTCAAGAATCTTTCGGCAGTGATTATATCCCTGAAAAACCACGTTTTTATTCAACAAAAGCAAAGAATGCTCAAGAAGCACACGAAGCTATTCGCCCAACCGATTTTCAACGAAGTCCCAAACACGTACAAAGTTTTCTCGATAGCGATCAAGCAAAACTCTATGAACTGATATGGAAGCGGGCGATAGCGAGCCAAATGCGTTCTGCTGAAATTGAACGCACAACTGTTGAAATTGAAGCACAACAAGAAGAAAATTGCGCAAATTTACGTGCGACGGGCTCTGTTATTCGTTTTGATGGCTTTATTTCTGTCTACACTGATCAACGAGAAGAAGAAAATGGTGAAGAAAATGAAACGACACGTTTGCCGCAAATAAACACTGGCGAAACGCTTACAAAAGAAAAAGTTGAAGCTATACAACATACTACAGAGCCACCTCCCCGCTATTCTGAAGCGTCCTTAATTAAAAAACTCGAAGAGCTAGGAATTGGTCGCCCTTCAACATATGCGTCTACATTATCTACACTTTGTGATCGTGGATATATTGTGATTGATAAACGGAAACTTATTCCTGACGCAAAAGGACGTATTGTTACAGCTTTCCTTGAAAATTTCTTTAATCGTTATGTGGAATATGGTTTTACAGCAGATCTTGAGGAACAACTAGATCTTATATCAGATGGAAAACTTTCCTGGAAAGATGTGATGCGTGATTTTTGGGATGGCTTTAACGCGTCTATTACCAATATCAAAGAACTCCGTATAACCAACGTTCTTGATGTTTTAAATGTGACATTAGCACCTCTCGCTTTTCCTGCCCGTGAAGATGGAAGTGATGTCCGTTCTTGTCCTCTTTGTACAGACGGTCAATTATCGTTAAAGCTAGGACGTTATGGTGCATTCGTTGGATGTTCTAATTACCCCGAGTGCAAATATACACGTCAACTTGGAACAGATGAAGCAGAAGAGAATGAAACCCTGCGTAATGATGAACCACTTATGCTTGGTACAGATCCTCAAACAGGAAAAGATATTTCTCTTCGTAACGGTCGTTTTGGACCTTATGTTCAACTTGGTGAAGGCAAAGAATCCAAACGTGTGGGACTACCAAAAGAATGGCAAATAGATAATATAACTTTTGATAAAGCCTTGGCCTTACTCTCCCTTCCCCGTGAAATTGGTGCGCATCCTGAAACAGGAAAAATGATCACAGCAACCATCGGGCGTTATGGCCCCTATCTTACACATAATGGCAAATCTGCTCCTCTTGTTCATGCCGATGAAGTTTTTGATATTGGCATCAATCGCGCTGTTACAGTGCTTGCTGAAAAACAAGAAAATAAAACAAAACGAAGCAGAACATCCCCCGCAGCACTCGCAACATTAGGGGAGCATCCAAATGGAGGTGCTGTTACCATACGTGATGGACGATATGGTCCCTATGTTAATTGGGGGAAAATTAATGCAACATTGCCAAGAGATAAAGAACCAATTAGTGTAACACTCTCAGAAGCGTTAGAACTTATAGGGGCAAAAGAATCTGGTAAGAAAGCAACTGGTAAAGCTTCCAATAAAAAAGTAACAACAAAAAGGGCTTCTTCCAAAAGAAAAGAGAAATGAATTTTGGCTACAGGCGCAAAAAAAACAAAATATTTGCAATCAGTTAATGCGAATCCCTTGCCCAGCAAGGCGGAAATTCTTTCCTTTATTAATGAGAACCCTGACCAATCAAGTAAACGTGACATTGCTAAAGCTTTTAAATTAAAAGGTGATGCTCGTATCTGGTTGAGGGGTATATTACGTGAGCTAAAAGATGAAAACCTAATATCAAAACAGCGTAAAAAGGCAATAAACAAAGGAAAACTACCACCGATTTCTTTGGTGAAAATTAGTGGACGGGATGAAGATGGCAGTTTGATTGCACATCCTCTTGAATGGGAAGATGATGAAAAACCAAATGTTGAAATACGCCCTTTTCATCGTATAAAAGGAACAAGTGTTGGTGTTGGAGATCATGTTCTTGTAAAAATTTTTCGCAACAAAACGGACTCCTCATATATAGGGCGCCTTATTCGTAAGGTTGATGTGTCCCCAAAGAGCATATTTGGGGTTGTACGAAAATTAAAAACCAATCAATGGCGGCTTGATCCTATAGATCGCAAAACGAACGAACTCATTATTGATACCTCCGATATATCTTCAAAGATAAAGATAGAATCTGGTGATTTCGTTGAAGTTGAAATTAAAAAAAATACTGGTTATGGACTGAAAAGTGCACAAATAAAGAATATTCTAGGACATATTGAGAGTGAAAAAACGCTGTCAATGATTGCTCTTCTCTCAAAAGGAATTCCTTATATTTTTCCTGAAAAGGTTCTTGAACAAGTAAAACATCTAAAACCTGCCAACCTAGAAAATCGTGAAGATTGGCGACAATTACCACTTGTTACAATTGATCCAGCAGATGCAAAAGACCATGATGATGCTGTTTATGCAACAAAAGATGAAGATCCTGAAAATCCTGATGGTTGGATTGTTGTTGTCGCGATTGCAGATGTTTCTTTTTATGTCAAAACAGGAAGTGCTTTAGATCAAGAAGCGTTAAAACGTGGAAATTCTGTTTATTTTCCTGATCGTGTTGTACCAATGTTGCCAGAACGCATTTCTAATAATTTATGTTCTCTGCGTGAAGGAAAGGAAAGACCAGCTTTAGCCGTTCGTATGATTTTTGATGCAAATGGGAACAAACGAAAACATAGTTTTCATCGTGTTGTGGTGCGTGTGTTCGCTAAACTTTCTTATCAAGAAGTCCAAGCTGCAATTGAGGGGAATATAAATGAAAAAAGTGCCCCTGTTTTCGAGAATGTTTTGCAGCCATTATGGGAAGCTTATGGACGCCTTAAAATTGCGCGGAATCGTCGACAACCGTTGGAATTAGAGTTAGCAGAAAAAAAGATTATTCTTGATCAAAATGGATGCATCAAAGATGTTGTGAATGAACCACACTTAGAAGCCCATCGTTTGATCGAAGAATTTATGATACAAGCGAATATCGCTGCTTCTGAAACATTAAAAGAGCATCATCAACCTTTTATCTATCGTATCCATGATAAACCCTCTCTTGCAAAACAAGAAGTATTGCGAACTTTTCTTCAAAGTTTGGGGATATCACTTTCTCGAGGTGCCGAGCTTACCTCAGCACGCCTTAATGGTATTTTAGAAAAAGTAGCAAATACACAACAACAAGAATTGGTCAATCAAGTTATTTTGCGTACACAATCTCAAGCTGAATATCATCCTAAAAATATTGGCCATTTTGGTTTAAACTTACATAACTACACGCATTTTACATCACCGATTCGCCGTTATGCTGATCTTATTATTCATCGAGCACTCATTAAAGCCTTAAAATTAGGGAATGATTCACTAGCGGAAACACAAGAACAAAATCTTGCTGAAATAGCCACTCAAATTTCTTTGTATGAACGTCGTGCAATGATAGCGGAAAGAGAAACCATTGATCGGCTTGTCGCACACTATCTCACTAACAAAATCGGCCGTATTTTTACAGGCCGTGTTTCTGGTGTTACAAAAGCAGGTCTTTTTATCTCACTTGATAAACTCAATACAGATGGTTTTGTGCATATTTCTACACTTAAAGACGATTATTATTATTTTGATGAGGTGCAACATACTCTTATCGGAAAGCATAGTCATAAAGGCTATCAACTCAGTGATCAAGTAGAGGTAAAACTCCTAACAGTACAACCTTTTGCTGGTGCTATAAGCTTTGAGCTATTAACAAAACCTCGCCCAATAGCCTTTTCATCTCCTTCCTATCACAAAAGCAAATTTATAACAAAAAAACGAAAAAATGCTTTTTATAGAAAAAAAATGTGAACTAAAAATCCAAAAAACTTACAAGACAAATTTGATTTTTATCTTCCTCTCTTTAAATGGGAGTTTCATGATAAAAGCACAAAATAACCATAAGTTTAAAATAAAAAACGACGGACAATGGAATGTTATTGTATTCTTATATATATACCGTTATTTTTTGAGTATCTAAAATCATATTTTAAAATCAATGATAGACATATAAAAATTGAAAACACTTTTTGTATTATATAAATGATACAATTTATACAGAATAGATTAAAAAGATTTTAATTTTTTGTTTTAAATCAATTTTTTATCAATTGAATGATCAAAGGCACAATTAAGCTATCCTCATGACAAAAAAATTTGAGTCCTTAAAATCATTCTTTTTATGCTATCATAAAGCCCTTACAACCATTGCTATCATTGGAGTAGCATGGAATGTGAGCACAACTTTTTTTTACTTCTTGTAACCGAGGAAGCTATTAAAAGAGCGCCATTAGTTATCATCGGATAGTTGGTAAAATCGCTATGATTCTTGTAATCATCTTTACCAATCGAATCGCCTTATATCTCGCTTTTTCTCAAACGATATTGCTTAGATAACTATAGTTATTTGAGCTTTCTAGAATTTTATTTTCCCAACCAATATATGTTTGATTTATTTTTTATTTGTATTATATCCCACTACAGTGGCTATGTTTATCTTGTCGAAGCTTTAGATAAACAGCTATACACCACCTAAAGATGCGTCTTAGTACTTTTTCTTTATGGCTATCATATAAGCAGTAGGATTTGCTATAGCAGCACCTGCCCTTTTAGAAAAGTAGGAGGGTGTGAAGGTTTGTACCTTTTGTTACAGACTGTGTTCTCATGATGTTTGTTCCTATCATACTTCTTGCGTCTTGGAAATTAAGTCCTGAACTTTTAAAAAGCCAACATACTTTATTTTCCTATTCCTTCCATGCTCTAACATCTATGATGACAATGCTCATTATGGCGCCATTCAAATGGAAGCATTATTCCTTATAATGTCTTCGTATATAATAAAAATCACGCCACACATTGTATAGTAATATTCGCCGTTTGTAATATTTTCTCTCATCCTTAGCAGCATTTATAAGCAATTATGCAAAAATTAGCATTCTTCTTTTAGAGTGCTGTTATCTTTAAACTTTATTGAAGCTTTTATGATACTGTAACAAAACATCTATAACTTTTGATGCTGCTTTTTGTTGATGGAAGTATAGCTATAAGTAGCTATAATTTTTTTATGCTATCAGGATTGCATATCTAGATGTACATCTCAAAGGATATGAACTTGTTCCTGCTAATTTTGCTGTATTTTTATGGAACTTTATTAGAAAAGAGACAGTATTGGATAGATTATAAATATCTTTAAGCCTTTTGGTTTTTCATCAGCTATAGAAAGCAAGAGCTTATTTTTTCGATTATATATTTATTTTAGTGGTCGTATCGCTTATAAGAGGATTAATCAGCTCTTGACTTTTTTTAGAACATCCGTAGTGTTGCCGAAAAATTTGATGATATTAAAAATAGATTTTAACAGTAAGATGATATCGTTTTCAGTAGAATAAAGGATTCTTAAATTATGGCCAAAGCAGCAACCATTAAGATCAAGCTTTTATCAACTGCAGATACTGGCTTTTTCTATGTGACGAAGAAAAACAGCCGCACAATGACAGATAAAATGAGTAAACGTAAATATGATCCAATTGCGAAAAAACACGTTGAATTTAAAGAAACAAAAATTAAATAATTGATTTACACATTTAAGGACAAATTCTACAGCCTAACATAGGGGATTGTTTTGTGTTTTTTAGAATTATTTTCTAAAGCGTGTTGTTATCTTTTTTAATTAAAGTCCAGAATGTGCCTATAAATTATAGACTGTCTATAAATTTAGATAGATCTTTTTACTTTTTATTGCCTATTTGTATTATGACCCTACTTTGTATATTATAAGATTGTATTTTTTGTTTTGATATACAATAAGAAATGCAATGCACTTTAAATACTAAGAGGATTTTTACTATAATAAATGATGTTTTTATCAAACCAATAAATGTCTTTGTAATAATTATAATTACTTTTCAATGTGTTAGTAGCGTCGCAGTAACATTTTCCTTATTTCATGAAAAAAGAATTTCATTTTAAGCTAAGAAGTTTACATATAAAGAAGTTTGGTTTTGGCGTTCTTGTCATTTCTACCCTTCTTATTATTCTAACAATTTATTTTAAGCATACTGAAATACCCCCTCAAAAAGAGAATTTTTCCTCTAAAGCTTCTGTCAAGGGGCATGCATTTATTATTGATGGTGATTCAATTATGATTTCTTCTATCAGGATCCGGCTTGCTGGAATTGACGCTCCTGAACTCTATCAATTTTGTGGAACAAAAGATGCACGCTATCCGTGTGGACTTGAGGCAAAAAAATATTTAGAACAACTCATAGAAAATCAACTTGTTACATGTTACTGGTATAAAGAAGACAAATATCGCCGTATTCTTGCAACATGTGAAACAAAACAAGTCAGCAATATCAATGCAACACTTGTACGTAACGGTTGGGCTGTAAGCTATTATGATTACCAAAAAGAAGAGCAAGAGGCTAGAAAGCAAAAAAAAGGAATATGGCAATCCTCTTTTCAAAAACCAAAAGAGTGGCGAAAAGCACATCCTAGAACTGAATAAAAAAGTGTTTTAAAATCTTCTCTGTGCCAATGAAGAAAGCATCCTATAGCCAAATTATCGAACTTGAGAAAAGAATTTATTCCTGTCGTGTTTGCACCCATCATCCACTTTATCTTCCTCCTCTTCCTCATGAGCCTAAACCTGTCGTTTATTTATCCAATACGGCTTTGATTGCAATTGCGGGCCAAGCTCCAGGGTTGCGTGTCCATGAAACTTCTATCCCTTTTAATGACCGTTCTGGAGAAAGATTACGATATTGGCTCGATGTTACAAAAGAAGAGTTTTATAATAGATCTCACTTTGCTATTGTTCCTATGGGATTTTGTTTTCCAGGCTATGATCAAAATAAGTCTGATTTACCTCCAAGACGTGAATGTCGTGAAATATGGCATAAAGAAGTTTTTCAAGCCATGCCCCAAATAAAGCTTGTCCTTGCTATTGGAAGTTATGCACAAAAGTGGCATATTGCAGAATTAAAACATAAAACTGTTTCAGCAACCGTCCATGATTGGAGAAATATTCTTTCCATACGCCAACCTCGAGGTTATAATGTCATGCCTTTACCGCATCCATCATGGAGAAACACTTCTTGGTTACAAAAAAATCCATGGTTTAATGATGAGCTTATCGTATATCTGCGGAGTTTGATACGTAAATTTTTACAAACTGAAGATTGAGAAAAAACATGGATCGTCTTGACCGAAAAATTTTACACCTGTTACAAGAAAATGCGACACTTTCTGTTGCTGACATTGCTAAAAGAGTTGGACTTTCAACCACTCCTTGCTGGCGTAGAATTCAAAAACTTGAAGAAGAAGGTGTCATTCAACGTCGTGTGGCCGTTCTTTCTCCAGAGAAAGTAAACGCGCATGTTACTGTTTTTGTTTCCATTCGTACGAATACACATAGCCATGAATGGTTTAAACGTTTTGCGAAAATTGTCGGAGAATTTCGTGAAGTCATCGAGTTTTATCGCATGAGTGGAGATATTGACTATTTATTGCGTGTTGCCGTTCCCAATATTGAAGCCTATGACCTCTTTTATAAGAAACTAATTGCTAAAATTGATATCCGTGACGTCTCATCTTCTTTCGCAATGGAACAGATTAAATATACAACAGAACTTCCACTCAACTACATAAAACTGCAAGAAAAAACCAATGAACAAAGTTCTTAAAGGTTTCTTTAATGTGCTATCATCCTTTAAATAATCAAATCATCTTATTCAAAAACCGCCATTTGTGCGTGGGTCAAAACAGCCGCCTTAACAATACCAGCCGCTATCGCAGCACCCGTTCCTTCTCCAAGACGCATTTTCAAATCTAAAAGTGGTTCTTTGCCAATTTTTTTTAAAAGTTTATGATGTCCAGATTCAGAAGAAACATGTCCAACAAGAGTATGGTCTAAAGCTCTTGGATGCATTTTATAAAGAACTGCTGCAGCAGCAGTTGCTACAAAACCATCTAAAATAACGGGAATTTTTTCCATTCTTGCCGCTAAAATAGCACCAATCATAGCCGCAATTTCACGCCCTCCTAGGCGACGCATGATCTCAAAAGGATCATTAAAATAATCCTTGTGTAAAGATACCGCCGTCTTAATCGCCGCTATTTTACGTTGATAGAATTCACCATCAAATCCCATACCATCTCCCGTCCATTCCTCAACCTCTCCGCCAAACAATGCCAAACACAAAGCTGAAGCTATTGTTGTATTTCCAATGCCCATTTCACCTATACATAGGAGATCTGTTCCACCCGCAATAGATTCCATTCCAAATGCCATTGTAGCCGCTGCACTACGCTCGTCCATTGCTGCATCTTTCGTAATATTCATTGTAGGATATTCAAGTGCCAAATCAAAAATCTTCAATCCAAGATCATAGGCTATGCAAATTTGATTAATAGCAGCACCACCAGTTGCAAAATTCTCTACCATCTTTTGTGTCATAGATTGCGGAAATGATGTAACATTTTCTTCTATAATGCCGTGATTTCCCGAAAAAATAGCAACCAGAGGTCGTTTTACGACAGGCTTTTCTGCTCCCCTCCATCCTGCATACCAAACTGCGATATCCCCTAATTTTCCCATCGCTCCTTGAATCTTCGTCAATTTTTCCTGCCGTCGTTTTGCCAATGTCATAGAAAAATCATCAGCAATAGGCAAATTTGTGAGTAAAGCACGAAAATCATCAAATGGACTAACGGTCATGAAAATACCTTTTCAAATTTAAAATTTTTAATGAGAATCTCGTCATATATAAAGGATATGAATAATTCATTGTTTTTTTTAAGCAGCTTTTAAAGCGCTAAATAATATGAAAAAAATTATTTTGGCGCTCTTTTTGCTTATTAAATAAATATTTTATTCATTTATATATTTTAATATTATCAATATATTATTATCTATTTTTATACTATTGCATTAAATCATACTTCTCTACTGCATAGTATCGTGTAGCATATTCTTGTGTAGTATTAACTCTCTCCATAATAAAAGATAATAGCTTTTTGCAATCCTCAAATTTAAATTGTTGAAAACTTTAACGGAGATTGCCTTGTAAACACTTATTAAGCGAGAGCAGCAAAAGCTTTTTTCAAAACACGCACGTCTGCATCAGTTTTTGTTGCATCATTTGATAATATTTGCCGCCACCGACGTGCTCCATCTCGACCATGAAAGAGACCAATCATATGGCGTGTTATATGAGAAAGCCGCCCTCCTGATGCAATATGTTGATTAGCATAATCACACATCACTTCAATAAGATCACTATCACTCAGATCGCTCTGTGGTACACCATATATTTCAAAATCAATATATTTTAATAAAGTTGGGTCATGATAAACTTGCCTACCAACCATGGCCGCATCACATACTGTCAAATGCTCTTTGATTTCATCAATAGATTTAATTCCACCATTTATTCCAATGAATTTATGAGAATATTTATGTTTTAACTTATAAACTCTTTCATAATTTAGTGGGGGAATATTACGATTTTCTTTCGGGCTTAATCCTTGTAACCATGCTTTACGTGCATGGACCCAAAGTGCATCACACCCAGCATTCCAAACTTGATTTGCTAAAAGATCTAAAGCAAATTCTTCATTCTGTTCGTCCACACCAATACGGCATTTAATAGTGACAGGTACGCTAACGGCTGTTTTTATCGCCTCCACAGCACTTGCGACAATATCAGGATGCAGCATCAAACAAGCACCAAACATACCTGCCTGAACACGATTTGATGGGCAACCAACATTGAGATTTATTTCATCATAACCAAATTCTTCAGCAATTCGCGCAGCTTCTGCTAATTTTTTCGGATCTGCTCCCCCTAATTGCAACGCAATTGGATGTTCTTTATCGTTAAAAGCTAACAATTGTTTACGAACACCATGGATTACTGCATCGGCTACCATCATTTCGGTATAAAGGAGCGTTTTTTTTGTTAAAAGGCGATAAAAAAATCTGCAATGCCGATCTGTCCAATCTAACATTGGTGCTACTGCAAATTTTACTGATGATGGAGAATTATAAAATATCATAAGAGCGTTGCTCTCTCATTTATTAAGGGCGTCCTCTTTCATACATACAAGGCTCTCATTTTTCTACTTTAAGAGAAAAACCTCTTTCCTTTATCATCAGTTAAAAATATAGAAACATATTCTCTTACCAATGATACTTCTTTAAAATCTAAAATTCTGCCAAAATCAAAAGAAGAAACATTATATACCATTTCTAATGAAATGAAACTCTTGGATATGCAATGCATGTTGTAAGGAAAGCACATTGTAACATAAAAAATTACTTTAATAGTTCTTCTCGCCCCCAATGATTCATAAATGCATTTTCCTGTATAATAAATGAAAATATCTTGCAGCTAATAAAAAAGAAATGAAAGTGCAATATAATATACAACATTGTGGCTTATTTGCCTTCAACGTTTTATCGCCTTCTTATAAAGTTAAATGAGCATCAATTTTGTTTGCTGTCTTTTTATCTTGCATGTAAGCAGAAAGAGCATCAATTTCTTTCTCATTAAACAAAAGCCCCAGTTTTGAACGGCGCCATAACACATCTTCACATGTTTTAGCCCATTCCTTTTCCATTAACCATTTGACTTCGACTTCATAAAGCCCATGTCCAAAATATTTTCCTTTATCTGCTTTACCGTTTTCAAATATCAGCAGTGCCTCCGAACCATAAGAACGCGCAAGTCTACGGTATGTGAAAGTATCTAAATCTGGAATCAAAAGAGCAATCTTATTTTCAATTGTATCCAGCTTATCATATGGAAAATCTCCTCCAGGAAGCGTTGAATTTTTTGTCCATGGCCCTCGCCTTTTTCCAAGTGCTTTTTCAACAAATTTCATGGCATCTTCAGCCAGCTTGCGATAAGTTGTAATTTTCCCACCATAAAGATTAAGAATCCGGGGCATATTTTCTGTCCCCATTTCTTTCAAAACATAATCACGTGTAATTTCTTGTGCTTTTGAAGCTCCATCATCATAGAGTGGACGAATACCTGAATAAGTCCAGACAATCTTTTCACGCAATACCGGTTGTATGAAATATTCGCTCGCGGCAGTACAAAGATAATCAATCTCTGCATCTGTAATATGAACATCAGCAGGATCACCTTGATAGTCACAATCTGTTGTGCCAAGGAGTGTAAACACTTCCTGATAGGGAATAGAAAATATAATACGCCCATCACCATTTTGAAAAATATAAGCACGATCATGGGCATAAAGCTTAGGAACCAGAATATGAGATCCCTTAACAAGACGTACAGGAGAATTCTTTTTACAGTCTAATATATTTGCTAGAACATGATTAATCCAAGGCCCCGTCATATTCACAATATAAGAAGCTGTAACACAATATTCTGTATTGTTTAATTTATTACGAAGGAAGAGAAGCCATTTTTCTTTTTCTCTTTTTATAGAAATAACTTCCGTTCGTACTTTTATATCAGCCCCCTGCTTTTCTGCATCACGAGCATTAGCAATGACCAAACGCGCATCATCAACTCGAGCATCAGAATATTCAAATCCTCTCTGATACTCTTCCTTTAGTGTAGAGCAAAAATTTTTTGAAAAATTCACCATTCTACTGCGCCATAGTTTTTGATTCCAATTCCCTAAATAATCATAAATGAACAGTCCCAAACGCAACATCCAAGCGGAGCGTAACTTTTTATGATAAGGGAGAAGAAAACGAAGAGGACGCACAATATGGGGAGCCATTTGCAAAATAGTTTCACGTTCTTTCAAAGCATCACGAACAAGTCTAAACTCATAGTGTTCAAGATAACGAAGACCACCGTGAATAAGCTTTGTCGATACACTTGATGTTCCTGAAGCAAGATCATTCATTTCCGCCAATCCCACTTTAAAACCGCGTCCAGCGGCATCTCTTGCCAATCCACACCCATTTATTCCTCCACCAATGATAAAGAGCTCATAATGTGTTGTGGTTTTCATAATTTTACTTTTCATCATTCAAATTAATTTGTTTTACTGTACACAATAAGAAATAAGAAAACAGTCAGAGACAATATCAATGTTCTTAATCGAATTGTTAATATCCTTTTTCTACGGTCAATAAAGGAAGGAAATTTTATCCCCTTTAAAAACACTATCTCGCAAAATGATGCGTCATACAAAATACCCTTTTTAGAGAAAATTGATATTCTCTCTGTAACCCATAAATTATAGTTAAATACTTTATTGCATACAGGCAATAGTTTTCATATAGTTTACTCAATATCACAATAGAAATATGAAGCCGTATATATGACCCATCATCCTCAACACTCAAAAGCAACAATCATTGCAAAATTTTCAGCAACAATTATGTTGAGTATTCTGATCTCTTCATCCTTTTTATCAAACGCAATATCACACGGGAAAACAGAAAATGACCTTAGCTTAGAAAATTTTAAAACACAGCTTTTAGAAGATCCTACTTTTTTGTCTAAGCTTAAAGAAAAACTTATCCCTCTTGTTGATGATCACGATATTCAAAAAATCGTAAGAGAATATTTACTTACTAATCCAGAAATCATGATTGAAATGCAACTTATCCTCCAAGAAAAGTTGGAAAATAAAAACAAACAAAAAACTCAAACACAAGCTTCAATCATTAATTTGTTTAAAAAGGAAATTTTTCAATCTCCTCACGATGCTGTTGTGGGGAATCCAAATGGTAAAAGAGTGCTGATTGATTTTTTTGATTACAATTGTGGATATTGTAAAATGTCCTATTCATACATAGAAAATTTAATAAAAAAGTACCCAGATCTGCGGGTTGTTGTCAAAGATTTACCAATTCTTGGTCCTGATTCTATGGCAGCACATAGTGTTGCCTATGCTTTTCGCCAACTACTTCCAGAAAAATATCCTCAGTTTCATAAAGCCCTTTTAACCAATAAAAGTCGTGCCAATGAAGCTAAAGCTATAAAAATAGCCATTTCATTAGGAGCCGATGAAAAAGAACTACGCAATGCATTAACAGATTCTAAACTTCAAAATTCCTTTAAAAAAAACATGCAAATTGCCTCTGCTCTGAATATTACAGGAACGCCTTCTTATATTATTGGTGATAAAGTGCTCATCGGAGCTGTAAGCCAAGATATTCTAAAAGAATCCATAGAACATATAAAATAAAATGTTTTTTTACCTCATAAACTTTTATAAAGAAGACCGTAAATGGAATAATTTTATGCTTTCTCTTTTTTGATAACAGGCTTATAAGTGCAATTTTGTAAAGTAGATACTGGTTTAAAATTATAAACTGTGATCTAAAAGTGAATAGCTTTTAATAGAAGCCTCCAAAAAGATTATCCGTAGTCTAGAGATATTCGATCATAGCAATTAGATAATAACGATCTTCATTGATCAAGGAGAAAAAAATAAAATGGTAACAAAAAAAAATGACGCGGAAAAACATACCTCAATTGATACGAAAATTATTCGTGACCTTGCTGAAATTTTAAATGATACAAATTTAACAAATATTGAACTAGAACAAAATGGACTTCGTATTTGTGTATCGCGTCAAAATACCTCAGCTGCTCCTGAACAAACAATTTATGCCCCTATTCCTGCTCCTACTTTTTCAGTAACTTCTCCTCCTAGCACAATAACAGAAACTCCTACACAAGAAGACAAATCAAAAAATACAGTAACGTCTCCTATGGTTGGAACCGCCTATCTAGCGCCTTCACCAGGTGCACAGTCTTTTGTAGAAATAGGACAAAGTGTTTCTGAAGGAGAAACTTTACTTATTATTGAAGCAATGAAAACAATGAATCAAATTCCATCACCACGCTCAGGCACGGTAACCACTATTTTTGTTAAAAATGGCCAACCCGTTGAGTTTGGTGAACCACTTGTCGTTGTTGAATAAAGCAAGGAGCAATTATGATTCGAAAAATTCTCATCGCTAATCGGGGAGAAATTGCTCTTCGCGTGCTACGCGCTTGCAAAGAACTTGGAATAAAAACTGTAGCCGTTCACTCCACCGCTGACGCCGATGCAATGCATGTTCGTCTTGCTGATGAAAGTGTCTGCATTGGCCCTCCCCCAGCGCGCGATTCTTATTTAAATGTTCAACAAATTATTGCAGCGTGTGAAATTACAGGAGCTGATGCTGTTCATCCCGGCTATGGCTTTCTTTCTGAGAATGCAAAATTTGCAGATGTTTTAGAAGCTCATAATATCACATTTATCGGCCCAACAGCTGCGCATATTCGAATCATGGGCGATAAAATCGAAGCAAAAAAAACTGCTAAGAAACTTGGAATTCCGGTAGTTCCTGGTTCAGATGGAGCTGTTCGTGATGAAACTGAAGCTTTGCGTGCTGCTCGTGAAATTGGTTACCCAGTTATTATTAAAGCTTCTGCCGGTGGTGGTGGACGTGGTATGAAAGTTGTCTATTCTGAACAAGAGTTTGCTGTGGCACTCAAAACAACCCGTTCAGAAGCAGCAGCAGCTTTTGGAGATGATGCAGTTTATATCGAAAAATATTTAGAAAAGCCTCGTCATATTGAAATTCAAGTTATAGGTGATGGAGCGGGAAATGCTGTTCATTTAGGAGAACGCGATTGTTCACTTCAACGACGTCATCAAAAAATATGGGAAGAAGCGACGTCACCTGCGCTTAATGAAATTGAACGGAAAAAAATTGGTGATATTGTGGCCAATGCCTGTGCACAACTTAGATATCGTGGAGCAGGTACTGTTGAGTTTCTTTATGAAAATGGTGAATTCTACTTTATTGAAATGAATACGCGTTTGCAAGTTGAACATCCTGTAACTGAAGCAATTACAGGTATAGATTTGGTCCATGAGCAAATTCATATCGCATCAGGCTGCAAACTTTCAGTAACTCAAGATGAGATTTGCTTCTCTGGTCATGCCATCGAATGTCGTATCAATGCAGAAGATCCCCTTAATTTCACACCATCACCGGGAACTATTACACATTTTCATACTCCTGGAGGTTTGGGCATTCGCGTTGATTCAGGTGCTTATTCTGGTTACCGTATTCCTCCTTATTATGACAGCATGATTGGAAAGCTCATTGTGCATGGACGTACACGTTTAGAATGTATGATGCGTTTACGGCGAGCTTTGGATGAATTTGTAGTCGATGGAATCAAAACAACATTACCTCTTTTTCGTGATCTCATTGAAAATAAAGATATTATAGACGGTAATTACAACATCCATTGGTTAGAAAAATATCTTTCTAACCAATCAACCTCTCCAGATTCGTAGTTTAGTAACAACATGATCAATATTTGTTAATACTTCTACGAAGTGACAATACGGGAATAATACCTAACGCTTCTATAAACGATAAGAAAACAAAGAAGGTAATTGTTTTATAATTTGTGATATAAGTAAAAATATGCACTAAAATTGATAATTTTCTATTTTCCTTTTTGTAAGTTTGTGCTACCTGCTATGTGGTTATGCCCTTATAGCTCAGTTGGTAGAGCACCTGATTTGTAATCAGGGGGTCGGGAGTTCGAGTCTCTCTGGGGGCACCATCTTTTATCTTTAACATATTGAAATATATAATCTTTTTATTTTAAAAACTGATTTCAGACCACCTTTTAGACCACCTTCTACAGTTTATACAACTTTACCTAATTTGTTATTATTTGCTCCTTATTTTTCTTCGGGGTAAAGGCTAAGATCTCTTTTTTTCTCCATCTCACCGCTCTCCCTAGCTTATAAGGCTCAGGAAACACCCCTTGAATCACCCAATTGCGAATCGTTGTGGTTGATATGCTAAAAGTTGTGCACATTCGCGTGTTGTTACGTATCTATCACCATCATCCAATATCATCTCATTACCTTTCACTCTTTTATTATATAAATGGGCGGGGGTGCTGGGAGGAGAGAGCACCCCCATAGGGTTAAGCAGCTTTTGTCAAGATCTGCTCCATGTCTTGCTCTATTTCTGCTAAAAAGACCTCGACTGCTTTAGTAAGCTGTTCAATTTGTTCATCATCACGGTGGATGCGTTTGACTTTCATCCTCAAACCAGTAGATCTGCCTACAAATTGTGGATTATAGCTAATGAAATGACTCCATTTGCGTCCTGTACAAGCCATTTGGAATTGCATCTGCGCTATATATTCAGGTTTAATCTCGTCATACATAAAAAAACGAAGATGCGTCGTTGACTGTGGACATTTAACTTCAACTAAACCGTCTTCTCCAATCAAGCCATCAGGACTAGCCCCTGCCGTCTCTATGGTAGGATGTGGTATAAAACCGCATTTTATGACATCGGCATCATAAATGAATTCATATTCTTTCAGGGCGTCCTCTTCATGTTCAATCCCCCATTGCATAGATGGTGTTATATAAGATTGGCTTATTTCCCCTGTTAAGCGTTCTGTCATGAGTTTGATTTTGTAGTCTTCGTATTTGCTTGTCGGCAATCCTTTGGCTGTTCTACTGAAGACATTGTAAACATTAGAGGCTGTGACTTTTCCTAATCTTGCTTGAAACCATTCTGCTGTTCTTTGTTCCATATCACACCGCCGTTTGTGGTTGTGTTGATGCCATTTGCTTATTTTGTTTATCTTTTAAAAGGTGCAAAATGGTTTGCGCGCTCTGATCAGAGATATCGTCAAGCTTTTCGACATTCGCGTAAGAAAGTATCTTTTTTTCTTCTGCCTTTGTTTGTATCATCAGTCTTCTGATTTCATTGATCTGTTCTGGAAAAGCTGGTTTTTCAGGCATATTTCCATCTTTATCGTCTTCTTTGCTTGCAACATTAAGAAGCATGCCTAACAGATATCTGCGTGCATAGGTAATCGTAGAACCAAGAGATTGAATATTATTTTTGCTTCCTTGTCCATCAATTGGAAATGTTCCTTCTGTTGAGATTTGATTTCCTGAAGGATGAGACAGAGTTATTTCTATGGTAATGTTTTTTTCTGTTTGATTTTTAATATGAGAAAACAAAGCGAAGCGGTGTTTTGCAAGAGTGTCCTTTACAGCGTCAATATACTGATCAAGGGTTGCATATGCACTCTTAGTATGGTTGTTTTTAGCATTTTTGGTGATTGTTTGATATTCGATTTGCATAGCCGAAAGATCATGAATAAAGCTCTGATGGTTCTGTCTTTTTATTTCTTTTTCTCTTAAATCAAGAAGACGTTCTAAGCGGTCCATGTCGACGTCACTTTCTAATGCTTTATTTAAAATGCGTTCCATAGCAGTTTGTTCGACGTCTAAATGTTGCGTTTTTTCAACTTCTGTTAGGTTAGTGTTTTGTTCACTCATCTTGATTTCCTCCATTGCGCGCAATTCACCCGTTGCGTGAATCACGCTTGTGTTAAAAGGGTTGTTGTTTGTTGCTAGAAAGGGTTGTCGAACTCTGTTGAAGAGTCGCCGTTCTGGGCAGTCATAGTTTGGTTACAAGCTTCTGAATTATCATAAATTTTTGTATTACCATAAATTCTTGAATCATTATCAATAATCACATTTCCATAGATTTGTGTGCTGCCAAAAATATGACCTCCATATATTTTGACGTTATTATAAATTTTAGCATTCCCAAAAATTTCCGCACTATCAGAAATTTGTGCGTTATCAAAAATCTTAGCGCTATCATAAATTTTAGCCCAGTAATACGCCTTGGCATCATTATAAATCCAACAATCGTTTTCATGACTTAAATTGTCTTCATCCTCTATAAAGCCGCCAAGATCACCTGCTTTGACATCTCCAAAGTCTCTCAATGCACGAATTCGGTAAAGCGTAACATATCCATCAAACTCAATTTCTTCATCAGTAAGTTCGTATTTCTTTTCCATGGTTACTATTTCTCACGTTCTACGATGACAGTGGAGTCACTAATTTTACAATTTCCAGCAATGTCTACACGACAGCAAATATATGCTTGATTGTAGATTTTAGCATTTCCGTAAACGTGTACACTTTCCCCTATAACACAGAATTGCCATAAATCCGCGCATAGCCAAAAACCTTGGCATTATCGCTAACAAAAGCACCAGCAACTTCGGCATAATCAGAAATTTGTGCATTCCCATAAACTCGTGCATCATCATAAACTTTGGCATTATCGTAAACTTGTGCATTGCCAAAAATCCAACAGTCTCCCTTATGGCTTAAGTTACTTTCTTTTTGGATAAAACCGCCTAGGTCACTTTTTTTGACATATCCAAAGTCTCTTAAGGCTTTAATACGGTGAAGCGTTCGTCCAAAAACTGAGATTGTTTCATCAGTAAGTTCGTATTTTTTCATATGGTTTTTTCTCCAGTTGAGATGGACTGATTGCCGCCAATACATGCGTTCCAACAAACACATGCATCTCCATAAATCTTTCCAAGAGCGTAAACCTCTGCCCTACCCTTAACTTTTGCATTTTCATAAACTTCTGCATTATTATAGACACGTGCTTTCTCATAAACCTTGGCTTGACCGTAAACACGTGCTTTACCATAAATCTTAGCTTGGTCGTGAACGCGTGCTTTGTTGTAAACTTGTGCATTATCGTAAACCATGGCATTATCAAAGACTTCTGCTTTTCCGTAAACTTTTGCTTTATTTAAAATACACGCTTCAGATTCAATACAAGCATTTCCAAAAACATTTGCATTGTCACTAATATATGCTCTGTCTGCAATGCGTGCTTTTTCAAATACTCTTGCATTACCGCAAACTTTAGCACTATGAGAAACACAAGCATTGTCCCCAACCCAACAATCCCCCTCATGGCTTAAATTGCCTTCATGCTCTATAAAACCGCCTAAATCACCTTTTTTTACATCACCAAAGTCTTGCAATGCACGGATACGGCGAACCTTACGCCTATAAACTATATAGATTTCATCAGTAAATTCGTATTTTTTTCCATGGTTTATTTCCTCCATTAGCGTGCAACTCACCTGTTGCGTGAATCACGCTTGTGTTAAAAGGGTTGTTGTTAGAAGGCTGTGTGATATTGACCACCTCCCCGCCCTTAAAAACGAGGAGATGACGTTATAAACTAAGCAGCTTTCACGATAGATCTTGCTAACACTTGTTTAGCTTCTTTAATTAAAGCTTTGTATTGCCTGTTTTCTTCGTCTACTCTAAAAGCATCAATAAGGCGCATATGAATTGGGCCTAAAAAATACAAAACTTTTTCACCAGCATTCATACCCTCCCAATGGCTTGGTAAATCAAAGCGTGTATCATTATTATAATCAACAGCTTGGTTTCTTAACTTTTTCTCACACTCAATAAAGTAACGACGGGCTTGCCTGCCTTTCTCATTCCTCTCAACCATTGAGAGTTCTTTTGCCATATCTAAGGTAAGGTGGTATTCTATTACTATGGCATTGTTCGCTTCCATTTTTTTGTGGAAGCGAATAAAGTCTTGTTTTTCAAGAAAAGAATAAGCAATTATGCGTTTCTTTATCCAAGTAGAAAAGTCTTGTTTGCTCTCTAAAAAAGCATGCAGGTCACGTGCATCAACCGTTTGAACTGTTTCCTGTTCAATAACTTTTTCTGATATTTTAATTAAAGTGTTCATAATGAACTCCTGTTTGTTAGACGCTTTCTATTGACACTCTAAAAAGAGTGCCGGGTGCTAGAAAACACGGCAAACAGTCCGTCGTCATGCTTTCCCCATAAAGGGTATTGTATAGCATAACTACACCCGACGGGATCATTATATGCGTGTAGCATAGAATGAGTCAAAGTCTTTAATGTGCGGAAGAAAGATTGTTTCGGCAATCTATCCGCTGTTTGCTTAAGGTGTTTTTGAGGCACCTGATTCGACAATAGACATAATGACATTATCTTGTCAAATAAAAAATTAGCAAACCCACGTAAATAAATTAGGTTTATTTTATCAAACCGCTTATATTTCTTTTCCATGATGGTCACCCCTTAATGCATGCTTTGTCTTTTAAGTTCTTGAGAAAGCACACCAATGCCTTTTGTTGTGATTTTTGCTGAAGGAATGACTTTATTTATTCCGCCAGACGTTTGAATAGTGATGGTAGGACAATCCATCAGACCTTTTTGGATTTTGTCTTGATAAGGCAACAGATGCCCATTTGCCATGCGTCGATAGACCCAACCCTTTTGCTGTAAGAAGAGAATGAACTGTTTTGGTTGCATTTCGAGTATTTTAGCAACTTCAGTAAGACCGAAAAGACCCTCATGGCGCTGTAAACTTTCAAGAGCCATTGCCTTTGGTTTTAATTCTGCAATCATATTGTCTTTTTGTTCATTCTCATTTTTGAGATAATTTAAAACCCCTAACATGACTTGTGGACTAGAGTAATCGATTTGCGGTGCCACTACTTGCTGTTCTAATTGTTGCCAACGATCAATAATCTTTGCTCGTAATGCAGTGCTATAACCTGAGACGAGGATTAAACATTCACGTTTGGGAAGATGGTAACAAGGAAGAGTACGACCTGTTGAATCCTTGTAAAATCCAGAAAAATCACTCAGCCCAAATTTGGGCTCAGTACTTTTAGAGTGTAGCTCTTCAAGCATTTGCTTAATATCACGCATAACGTGTTTATGTTGTTTACTACACAACTCTGCAATTTCACGACTCGACATGGTTTGAATAGCTTCGTTCTTAAAAGTACTTTCTGCTGTTGTGACAAGATTATGCATGCCTGTATTCCATTTGTGATAATATTTGAAAGAAAGAAAAGGAGGCGTTTTTAAAAACGCCCTTAATAGTTTGGATAATTTGGAATAACATCCCAAAAAGTCAGGCGGTGCTGCTCTTCATAAGTACCGTAGACTTCATCATTATATTTTTCGTCTGCAATTTCTTCTAAAAGACTATCGTAGGCAGCGCTTTCACCTACATAATAATGAACTTTACTGTCCTCATCGAGAAATTCTCTGTTTTCTTTTATGTATATTTCTGCAATTTCTTCAGAAATATCTTCACAACTGTTTTCAGAAGGATTTATGCGAAAGATTTTTATGGCATCATCTGCCTCGTCAATCATTTCTAAAACTTGACTTCCATCAAGTGGACCCGAATGCCCAATGTGCTCATCATCACAGACAACTAATAAAATTTCATCGGAATTAATAAGAATTGGCTTATCCATAATTTCTCCTCCCTGATGCCTCTTGGCTATCTCTTGTGTTTGGTTTATATAATTACTTATACGCAAATGTATAAATATAAGCAAGCAAAAAATTACATATATTTCATTTTTTTGCATTTTCACTTAAATGCTATCTTCAAAAACAATAGAATCAAAAGCTTTACTGGGATTATTTCATAAGTGGACGATAGGATTTGCGAGGTAGTATTGCAACTATTTCTCCAACCCATTTTATCTTAACATTTTTAATAGGTAGCGCATTCCATGATTTAAGTACAATGCCCTCTGAAGAACGGGTAATTTGTTTGATAAATCGTCTATTATCTTCTGTTAGCACAACAACTTCATCACCGTAATAATCGCTCACTGGTTTTGTTTGCAAATGTTTAACTACGATTAAATCACCATCTTTATACACAGGATACATAGAATCTCCACGAACCATGAATCCTATTGTTTCAAAAGGCAAATCAAATGGTATTTCGATTGTTTCAAGCCCATCTTCTGGGATTTGCTCAACATCAGTGTCAATCTCTAATCCCGCTCCTACATACCCCATAACAGGAACAAGTGTAGTAACTTGATTATAACCCTTTAAGCTCTTATAAAGTTCTAAAATTGCGTCTCTGTGTGAACCTCTGGGATCAGATTCGCTTCTTAACCATCTTGATACGGTTGCTTGGGTTACATTTAGTCTATCAGCAAGATCTTTCTGATTAAGACCAAACTCAGATTGCAATACTTGCAATGTCGCAATGATATTTTTCGTCATAATTAGTTACTTATGATTTTTAAATTAAAAAAATCTATTGTTTTTTTCATTATATGCTATACAATTGCGTATATGGTTAAAATAAAGGACTTAACTCAAATGGACACAGAGGGAAAATTTAAGGTTAAATCTATCCGAAAGTGTTTATCGCTAACACAAAAGGAATTAGCAGATATTTTAGGTGTTAAGCAAGCTTCTGTTTGTCGTTGGGAACAAGGCAAAGGACTATCTTTAAAGAGTTATTTAAAATTGCAACAATTGAAAGACAGCTCTGTTTCTAGTTCTGCTTTTATTGCTGCTCCTTTATCTGACAACAAACACCAACAGCACCATTCACACTCTTAAAGAAGAAAGATTAAGAGATGATAGATGAACCACATATCACTATAAGCAAAGTCCAGCTGATTGATCTTGTTAATAATATTGGAGAGGAAGACATATATTATGGTGTCCGTTCGCCTCATGGTACACATGAAATAAGCTTAGACCCCTCATCAACAGATTATCTTTCCTATATGCTGTATAGTATCTTTGCGCGTGATGATCGAAATTATTTTCCGTTATTGCCATACGATGATTTTAGTCAATGGTTTTCATCTGTGTTTACGCAAGCTTTTACAACTTGGTTTGATAATTATTTTTCTCAAGAGTTGTTATCTTTTTATCGCTTAAATGATCTGATCTTGTTTATGATCTTAGTCAAAGATAAGCTTGATATCTTAAGGCTTGATATCTTAAGGGATGAAGTTATCAAAAAAAGAAATCAAATCAATAAATCGTAGCATAAAAACGTTTTTCTAAGTGAGTTAATCCAATTTTTTAAAGTCTATGAGGTTGGTTTGTGTAGTTACAGTCATTGTTGTTTCTGGTTTCAATGGGGATGTATGAGTAATGATTAAAGTAACTTGGGCTTTTATATCTTCTTCACGCGCTGCTACAAAAATAAGAATTCCTGTGTACTTACCTTCTGAAGGAGCTATCGGAATATTAACATCGATTTCTTGTCCCGTTCGAAAATCCTTTGCTTCCTCACAGTATCCGGGTGATATTGTGTGTGACGTTTCAACGGCATCAGGTTTAACATATGGTGATTGCATTTGCCGCCATTTTTCTCCACGTTTATATCTGATGCCATATCCAAGAATAAAGCGAGAACCATCTTTTAGCTTTATATTTAAAACGTGGATGGTAGTTTGTGCACTGTTTTTTATCTTTAAACAAAGAAGCGTCCACTTGCCCATTGTTGGCAAATGGGGTCCAGTTATATATATGGAAGGTGGCGTTCCTAAATCCTCTACTCTTTTATTATCTAACAAAATTTTAATATGTTCTTCTGACCATTTGGCAAGATCTTTTGTCGATATCGCTTGCTCTTTAAGGGCTATCGTCTGTTTTTGGCTTTCTGCAAATTGCTTGGTTATCCATTCCCTATCTTCTTCTCGTTTTTTTGCAGTTGTTTCTAAATCATCTTTGCGGATTTTGGCTGCTTCTTTATGGTCTTTATTTCTTAAAATAAGCGCTACTAAAAGTGATCCGGCAAATGACAGAAAACCTGTAAGAAATATCTTTATCCATTCTTGCATCTTTCCCCTCCCCACTTTTTTCGAATCGTTGAGAGGTTACTTTTTTACAAACATTTTTTCAAGACAGCCAATCGCAATGCGCTCTGTCATAGCGCACGTATAAATACACAACAGCCTTAAGGGGGGGAATATGATCACTAACACACCAACCATTCTTTGTCTTGATCTAGGTACCAAAACGGGCTGGGCAATATGCGGTGCAGATGGTCACATCTTTAGTGGAACGGTCAATTTTCAATCACGCCGTTTTGAAGGCGGGGGTATGCGTTATTTGCGCTTTAAGCAATGGCTTACAGAAATGAAAGCAACAGCGGGTAGTATTGATGCCGTGTATTTTGAAGAGGTGCGCCGTCATGTTGGTACTGATGCGGCGCATGTTTACGGTGGCTTGTTAGCAACATTAGCAGCTTGGTGTGAATATCATCAGATAGCTTATGAAGGCATCCCTGTTGGTACCATAAAGAAGGCAACGACAGGAAAAGGAAATGCCTCAAAAGAAGAGATAATACAGGCGATATGTGCAAAGGGACACAAGCCTAAGGATGATAATGAAGCGGATGCTTTAGCAATTTTATATTTAATGAAAGAAGGGGATGCGCATGTCTAGTAAATTACCGTGGACGAGGCTGTTTGCAGACAAGTGGGTAATTAATCTCGCTTGTTTACCTTCAATTGAAGGTAATGTTTATATGCGCCTGCGGTTGCAAATGTTGCACACTGGAGAGCCCCTTGTAAACAATCTTAAAGTTTTAGCCCATTACACTGGTTATTCAGTAAAAACATTTGTGAAAGCTTTAGACGTTTTATTAAGTATGGGGCATATCATACGTCTGGAAGATGGTCGCTTATGGAATTTAGATGTTGAAGAAGAATTCAACAACTCTAATGGGAATTTAGATAAGGTATCAAAAACATCTCGATCAAAGAGATTATCAGAGAGAGCACAAAAAGCAGCGATAGCAAGATGGAATAAACATAAAAATGATGCTTGTGATCATGCTAAAGCCCCTGAAAATACTGAAAATTATGCTAAAAATGATGCTAAAGTTGTTAAGCATGATGCTTATGATATGCTTGATGATGCCTATATATATAACATAAACAATAACACTAACATTAACAGTTATAATAAAAAAACTAACACTATCGTGTTAGCAAAAAAAGAAATTGATTTTGAAGATTTAGAAACAAACGAACAGGTTGACGAGCCTTCAGAAGATCATGATTGCGAAAAGCGAGCAGATGCAATCGAAACGGTGGCAGAGGATAAACCTCCCATTCACGAGCAAGAAAACATTCCCAAAAAAGCAAAACGACGAGTGAAGACTAACAAAAGTGGTCGCTTGCCTGAGGATTTTGAACCTAATTTGCAATACGCAATCGATAAAGGCTTAACGCATGATGAGGCGCTGTTAGAAGTTGAACGCTTCAGAAATTTTTGGCTAGCCATCCCAAGCAAAAATGCAGATCAACGAGATTGGCAAAGAACTTGGTACAATTGGGTTACAAACCAGAATGGAACGCTAGCCAAGAAAAAAGAAAAATTAGAAAGGGAAAAACGGTATGGAAAACCGATCATTGAAAACACAGAATAACAACGCGGCCACGCTTATCGAATTACACAACACATGTCCGATGTTAAAAATTCAGACAGTCCGTACAAATTTCTATTCGAGGATGATGCAAGAACCTCCATTCCATTGGCTAGCGGGCAAAAAACCATCACCTGCAGAAGCGGAGAGAATTATCTCGTTGGGTAATGAAGTTTTGCAAAAGCTTGATGAAAAAGCTTCTGAAGAAGAAATAAAAGCTATGTTTCTCATGCTTTCTGGTGGGCTTAAAAGCCAATCTAGAGAAGATGAAAAAGCCACAGCTGTTGCTTATCTTTTTTCTCTTGGTGGTTTAAGCCGTTGGGCAATCAAAACCGCCACAAGAAATGTGATGAAAGGAGAAGCAGAAGGTTTATCGACAACGTTTATGCCTGCTTCTCCAGATCTCCTACTTTATTGCAAAAAGCTTGAAGATGATATTCAATCTACAGTTGAAAAGATATTTAAAGAACTCGATAGACCAGAGACGAAGCCAAAAGAAGAACCGGTCTCTGCTGAAAAATGGGAAGAGCTGGTACAAATGCTTAAAAAACCAATAATTGGTTTAAGCGCTTTCGAAAATCAATCTGAGTGATTTTTACACTAATGAGAGAAATATGGCACAATATTTTTTTGATGAAATTCAACATAAGAATCTAAAAGCGCTCTGTATAGTCATTTTTGAGGAAAATAGACCAATTGGTAAAATTATGGAATAAAAGCATGGGAATTTTCAAAGATTTGTTCTTAACAAAACGTAAACAACCGCAAAAAAAATTTGTTGCAACAGCTGTCGGATATGTACCATGGGGGGATGGAGCAGCTGAATATTTTTACAATCTCTACGAATACGAAGATGGCGCAAGAGAGTGTGAAAAATTTGATGGTGGGCAGTATTACACTATACCAAAAAATGCAGATTACAGTACCAAAGCGCAAGTGAAAGCGTGGGTTTATGGCGGTAGAGTGCCTAAAAGCGTCTTGAATTACGAGCCCCTCATAGATGAAATCAACAAGGAAATTAAAGCCCTTGTAACCCAAAAGGACACGATAAAATGCTAGATGATTTCATGAACAACTTGACAAATTTTTTAAAGCTATTAGGTTACGAGATAGGCTTAAAACACCTGTAACCAATCGGTTCAACAGTATCCCGAAAGATCTGTTGCTCTTCATTTAATTAGTCCAGGGTCTTCACGTGGATGTCCAAGGGTAACCTAAAGACGTGAAGGACTGAATTGGTTCGGTTGTTTTAGCCCTGGATACTTAAACTTTTAAAACAAAGGAACCAATATTATGAATACTCTAATTAAAATATCAGAACAAGCTATTGGACAAGAAACAGTTCAAACTGTCAATGCACGCGAATTATATACGTTTTTGGAAGTTAATGTGCGTTTCAATGATTGGATTGCGCGGCGGATAGAAGAGTATGATTTCCAAGAAAATCAAGACTTTGTGAATTTTACTCAAAAAAGAGTAAAACCTAAAAGCGGTCGTCCAAGTACAGAATATTATATCACTCTAGACATGGCGAAAGAACTTTCTATGGTTGAACGCAACGAGAAAGGACGTCAAGCTCGTCGTTACTTTATTGAGTGTGAAAAAAAACTAAAAAGCCAATCTGTTGATTATGATAGTGATACACGTTTTGATTTGCCAAGTTATTGGGAGGGTATGAATGCTGGTGAAAAAGTTTTATATCTTTTAGGTCCAATTCATATGCGTCTTATAGATGCTTTTAGAGTAGACGAAGAAAACAGGCAGTACAAAGCCTTAATCAAAGAAGCGAAACAGGTGTTAGAAAGATCTGTGACAAAAGCTGCTTAGATTTAAAATATGATCTCATCTTCTCCACTTTCAAAGTGGGGAGGATGATCTTAAGCTGCATCTTTGATTATAATCACAACTTGCTTACCTAGCACTGCTAGTGCTTGCTCCAATGTTTGAAGTTTAGTTGGATAGTTTAGATCAAGAATGCGACGCGCTTCTGTTTCTTTCTTGCCAAGACGATTAGCTAATTCTGTTTTTGTGATATTAGCATTATTAAAGGCTTCTACTACTGCTAGTTTGAGAGCATTCCATGCGTCTACCGTTACCGCTACAAGACCCTTATACTTCTGTGGTGTAGGTAAAGGTAAACCACGCATAGGATAGCTACGTAACGCTAGTCCCAACGCTTCAACAGCATTTTCTAACGCCTCTGCTCGATTTTCTCCAGCTGTTATTGCTTCAGGTACATCTGGAAAAGTTACGACAAAACCACCATCTGGATCAGATTCCAGCTTTGCTTGATAGGTATATTCCATATTTAAGTCTCCTTATCATTACTGAGATGGATTTGAAACGAAAAGTAATCAAACCGTTTGAATTGAAGTTTCATACCCCCAACTGTTTTTTTATTATTTTCACATAAAGTGGCGTCAATTCACCAGATTTTACAACGGTTGTTTTGTCTCCAAAAGTTACCAAATAATGCGATCCTTTTCCTGCATCAGGAGCTTCACTGTAATGAATGCCTCTTTTTCTAGCTTCTTTACGTAATTCTCTAAGCAGTGCTTCTCGTTTCATTTACCCTCCTCCTCAATTCATAAAATAACTATCGCACATAAAAGTTCGATAGTCAACAATAAATCGAACAAAAAAGTTTGATATAAGCTCTTTTATTTAGAGAATATTTTTTGAAAACGAGCAGAAGAAAAATTGACTGTACTGAAATTAGTAGTGATTATAGAGAACCTATTATCTCTGATAAAATTATTTTTACAACAGTATAAATAACGACGTGGATTTAATTTAAAAAATAAACAATTAAAAAGTAAAAATGGGATTCATATTGTAGATTCAATATGTTATAATGATTTCAAGTGGAGGCGAGAGAAGACAAAGTAGTTTATAACTTTATATAAAAAAATAATTTAAGAAATTGAAATCATCATTTTTTTCAGGAGTTGGCAGAAATTAACACGTGATTTCAACAATAGGAGCGTTCAGTGAACAAATTAACACCCCAATCTGATGGAGATACTAAGTTTCTCCTTGATATGCTTGATGTCCATCTGAAAAAAAATAATGGTTTTATAAAAACTGATTTTTATGACTTTAAGCATATATACGACGGTCCTTTTTTAGTTTCTGAAACCAAGTCTTTTCCACTTGAATCCATTATAATCGTAAATATCGAACAACCAACAGAAAATGAAAGAGATCCAATGGGTAAAAGCCCAGTTACGCATGTTTTTGATTATTTAGAAAAAGTTCGTAAAGGTGAGGCTTTCACGGTAGATGGATGTCCAATACCACCATCTCAAAATATTCCTGTATTTTGCTATATTGTCTGCGATTTAACTGAAAATATGAGAAGATCTTGCAGGTTTTTGGATTTAACTAAAACAAACGATGGTATGCGATATTTTGGTTACCACAAGAACTACAAAACCTATATAGAAGTTTTGTCTTTTGAAAAGCTTAAAAGTTGGAGAAGCTAAGTGGGGTTTAACAAATCCCATAGCAAAAGCTGCTTAGTTGAGTGGACTGCTGACTTTCACCTCGCCTTAAAAGATGGAGTGAATATTAACGTATTGAACGCATCATAGCATCACGTAAGATAGCATTGATCCGTGTTTGATAGCCTTTTCCTTGACTTTTAAGCCATGCTAACACGTCTGAATCTACACGCACTGTTGTAACAGTTTTCGTTGGTTTATAAAATGGATTGCGAACGGCGTTTTTCCAGAATGCATCATCAAGCGTCGGAATATCGCTATGATCAATTGCGCTGTCCGGCATTGCAGCCAGTTTATCAATTTCAACTCTCTGTTCATCTGTCAAAGGTGATAAGTTACCTACATCAATTTCATAACGAACTTTCTTCTTCATAACGTTTCCTTTCTTTCGAATTGGCTCGCCGCGCTGAAATAATACGGATTACCTCTATGCCCTCTTTATCGTCATGGATAGTATGCGCTACGAGTAGCAGTAAAAAACCATCCACAAGTCCCAAAGTTTGCCAACGATATTCTCCGTTTTCAATACGGTCTTGTCTAACCATGGCGAATGGGTCTGCAAAAACACGTGCGGCTATTTCAAAACTCACATGGTGCTTTCTAAGATTACTTTTTGCTTTAGTTTTATCCCACTCAAATCTTATTTTCATATCTTATGTTAATACATTTTTGTATGTATATCAAGGATTTTAAATAAATACTGAACTATTGATGTTTTTTTGCACAATTAATATAATGCAATACTTTAAAAAACTGTTATTAATAATTGATAATATTGAATAAATATAAATATTATGCTAAGATTTAGCACGTATTAAAGCACAAATTTAAGGTAAAAAAACATGCTGAACAAAGTGATGCTAATTGGGCATTTGGGGGCTAATCCCGAAAGCAAAACAATGAATAATGGGACTGAGGTAGTTAATTTTCGTATGGCAACTTCTGAAAGCTATACTGATAAGGCAACCAATCAAAGAGTCGACAAAACGGAATGGCATTCTGTTGTGATTTTTAATCCACATCTGGCAAAAATTGCTCTTCAATATCTCAATAAAGGTTCAAAGGTCTATGTAGAAGGCAAATTACAAACCCGCAAATGGAAAGATAGAAATGGTGGCGAACATCTTGCAACAGAGATTGTCTTGCCACAATTCAAAGGTGAATTGTATTTACTTGATGCAAAGAAAGACCAATCTGCATCCCCTACCCCTTTACCGGTCACTGCTCAAAGTTATGCTGCTACTTCAGGAGCTGCTGATTATGGAAAACCTGTCAATGATGCTATTCCATTCTGATTGAAAAATATGACAAAGAAAAAGAAACGAGCAAAACGTGGACGTCCACGAATTAAGGGATGTGTAAGAGAACCAAATGGACGCATCTCAAGAGCAAAAACACCGCGTGAACCTGTTGATCAATTGGCAATAGAAATGCGTGCTAAACGCTTTGGTTTGTCCATAGAAGATGCCAAAAATCCGCTTGCTGGTACCTATATCGGGCGGCTTTATTTGCAAGGGAAACTCAATCAAGATCAATATGAAGCTGCACAAAAATACCTTGAAGTAAAAAATGATTATCTCTGTGCAAAGGCATTGCCTAATGCGGTTTATAATGAAATGCCATCCTCTTCTGATGATAGAGCAAGAGAGAAATGGGTTGAATTTGCAACCGAACAGTTTTTAAGTATGCAAGACGTAGTAAAAGAAACACAAGCTTTAAATCGACAGTTTAATCTTTACGCTGCGTTACAATACCTTATTATAGAAGATCAAATGCTACCGCATCTTGTTAATTCACTCTGTATTGTACTTGATGCGCTTCACAAACATTTCAACCATTAAACAAAGAATTGACATCAGATGAAAAATTGACTAAAATGTGTATATATTTACACATTATGAGTTTAGAGAATGGAACAAGATAGCCGAAAAATCATTGCAAAATTAAAGCGTGATGGCTTTGAACTTGTGAAAGTGAGAGGTTCTCATCATAAATTAAAAAAAGATGATAAAGTTGTTATTGTCCCACATCCTAAAAAAAATCTTCCTATTGGTACAGCACGTTCTATTGCGCAACAAGCAGGCTGGTTGAAAAAAGGAGAAGAAGAATGAAAAGATTTTTTGCTCTTGTTCATAAAGATGAAGATTCTGCTTTTGGTGTTCAGTTTCCTGACTTTGAAGGACTTTTTTCTGCTGCGGATGAAGAAAAAAATCTCATCACAAATGCAACTGAAGCCCTTCAACTTTATTGTGAAGATATGGATACAGTGCCTATGCCCTTAAAATTTGAAGAAGTCATACAACAGCAATCTGTCAAAACAGCTTTGGCAGAAGGAGCTTTTTTAATACAAGTCCCCTTTATTGAAAATGATGCTGAAGTGGTACGTATGAATATATCTATTGAACGAGGACTTTTACGTGCCATTGATAATTGTGCACAAGAAAGAGGCTTAACAAGATCTGCTTTTTTGGCAACAGCAGCGCGTCACGAGCTTAATATTTAGAATTTCTTGCTTTTTGAGTGCGTCAACATATGCTATTTTGTTTCTAAAAACACCAGATTTTGATCAAAAAAATAAAAAAATACTAGATGATGATTTTTTCTATTGACATCGTGTAAAAAATCCTATTTAATGACAATACTGCACTAGTCGTATTGCGTCTAAAATTCAAAAATGTTCCCTAAAAATTTGGTAAAATATGGACCTGAAACATGGCTAAAGAGCCCGGTTTTCTTGGTAATTCTGGCTTGTCCATTTTTCACAGTGTAAACATCAATATTTGACGCATGATGTCATTAAATCATTCCTCAAAAGGAGCAATAATGAAAGCTGTCATCACTAAACCAATCTGTGTCGTTGGCGACAATAAAAGCACCGTTCGTTTTGAACCTTCTACACAAAATACCCCTTTTGTTGAAATTTCTAATCAGGTCTATGCTCGTCTTAAGCGTGCCAATGCTGCAAAACCTTTTGTTGAAAGCAAAACAAATGCAAAGCCTGATAAGACAAGTGAAAAGGTTGAAAAAGAAGAAAATAAAAATGGGCAAACATCAACTGAATCAGTGGTAGAGGAAACCACACCCAAACAAACCAAAACATCTAAAGTTTCTAAGACAGCAACATCTACTCCAAAAAAGGCTTAGAAGTTGAAATTAATTATCCACCAAAAATGGTATCTTCAACAAGCAAAGGATACCTTTACAAATCTTCAAGCTCCACGCCTTAATTGGGCTTTGCGTAATGCTGTAAATACCGCAGCAAAACAAGTAGAGCGCTTTGCCGAAAAGAAAGTTTCTAAACTTACATCCGCCCAATCAAAGCGTATCAAGAAAGGTGTTTATATTAAAGGCAAGGCTACAGCACAGCTTCTCGAGACAGATATCATTGGTTCTGGAACACCAATACCTCTTAAATTTTTTAAAACAAGAGAAACAAAACATGGTGTGACCTACACAATGTTTGGCAAAAAAGAAATCTTACCCCATGCTTTTATTCGAGGTGGGAGTTTTCCAAAGCGTGTTGAATTAAAAATGGGCAACAATGTTTTTCAAAGAGCCGATGGTGATCAATTCCCTATTGCAAAACAAGAAGGACCATCAATTGCTAGAGTAATGTCCAAGCCAGAAATTGCAAATACTATTACACAATATGCCAATGAGAGATTAATCAAAAATATCCAGAGACAACTTGATCGTCAAAAATATGCCGCTAATAAGAAAAAGAAATAATGTTCTTAAGCTATGTAAACACACTACTCACTTTAATTGTAATTTTTAAAGCAAATTATCACTTATATTTTGGCTTTTTCCAGAAAAAATGCAATAAAATCAATGCAAAAGGTACTTTCCAGCGGGTTGGGAGTGTTGCGGGGCAGGACAGCGCGAACTATCGCTAGCGTTAGAACTTTTCAAATTGACTGTACATTGTACACATAACCCATTGATAAATAAAGATTTCAATATGTACACTGTACAATATATGATTATTTAAAGACAAAAATTATCGAAAGAGACTTGACATTATTTCTGTAACATATATCTTCGAATCAGGGGCCTAAGAAACACCTTAAAACAACAAGCGGATTGATTGCCGAAACAGTCTCTTCTCCGCCAATTAAAAGCTTTGACTCATTATATGTTACACGCATATAATGACCTCGTCGGGTGTGGTTATGCCATAAAATACCCTTTCGGGGGAAAGCATAACGACGGGCTTGTTGCCGTGTTTCTTAGCACCCGGCACTTTTTTTAAGTGTCATTAAGAAACATCTATCAACAAGGAATTCGTTATGAATAATCTTATAGAAATTAGAGAACAGGTTATTGATCAAGAAACTGTTCAAACGGTCAATGCACGTGAGTTGCACACATTTTTAGAAATCACATCAAAGTTTGCAGACTGGATTAAAAATCGTATTAAAGAATGTAAATTTCGGGAAAATATAGACTTTATAGGTTTTTCTAAATTTTTAGAAAAAGGTGGGCGTCCAAGCATAGAATACTACTTGACATTAGATATGGCTAAACACCTTGCCATGATTGAGCGTAATGAAAAAGGGCACCAAGCAAGAGAGTACTTTATTGAGTGTGAAAAACTTGCAAAGCAAGTAGCAACACCACAGATTGACTACTCAAGTCCTCAAGCAATGATTGGTTTCTTGAATCACTTACAAAATCAAATCGAGCAGAAAGATCATGTGATTGCAGAGTTAGAGCCTAAAGCCAAGGCACTTGACGGTTTAAAACGTTCTGATGGTTTGTTTGGTTTGATTGAATCTGCAAAAATGTTAGAAATACGACCAAAAGATCTAACCGATTACTTGCGTAAACATGATTGGGGCTATCGACGGGCTCCGAGTGCTCCTTTGTTACCTTATCAAGATAAAATCAAAAAAGGTCTCATGGATTGCCCTGCTATCACTATTCAAAGACCGGATGGTACAGAAAAGGTGCTCCCTTCAACAAAAATCACATCTAGAGGATTGGCTTGCTTAAGAGAACAAATCCATGGAGGTGTACAATGAAAGTAGATACCAATTTTTTATGTGATTTGTGGATGGCTTTGTTTCAATTTGTCAATTGTGAAGATATTAAAGATAAAGACTGTAGCGCACTGGTTGAAGTCATAGGCATTGTAGAAAAAGCTTTGATTTTAAAACTTCAGGATGACGTGCCAAATATTACAAAAATTTTAGCAGTCCTTACAGGTTTTGGAACTTCAGAATTACCGCATATTATGAATCCATTATTGCAAGTTTATGCTCCCAATATTGAAAGCCCTATTAAAAAGGTTGCTTAAGTAAAAACATACCCCTCCCCGTTCTCAAAAATGGGGGGGGGTGATTAAACCCTACATTCAAATTTATTGATTTTAGCAAATTCATCTGCTTTTTCAGTTTGTAATATACTAACGTCGTAAGCAGCTTGCATGTTAAGCCAAAATTCAGCAGTGGTATCAAAAAAATAGGCTAATCTTAGTGCTGTATCGGGAGTGACTGGACTGTTTTCAGCAACAATCCGTTCTATCCTCGTGCGTGGAACATTCAATGCTTTTGCAAGAGCATAAGCAGAAAGAGCATATTCTTTTAAATATTCTTCTCGTAAAATTTCTCCGGGGTGTATTGCTATATAATTTTTCATCTCGACCTCCTGCAAATCAATGATAATCTACAATTTCAACTTCATAGGCGCCATTAGAACGCCATTCAAAACAAATACGAAACTGGTCATTAATACGAATAGAATATTGACCTTTACGTTCTCCTTTCAATGCCTCTAGACGATTTCCCGGAGGACTGCGCAAATCCTTGAGATCAACTGCCTTATCAAGCATAAATAATTTTCTTTGGGCTATACGCACTAGAGTTGAAGGAAAGCCTCTGGGCGGGTTCCCTTCTAAAAGATCTTTACACCGCTTATCCGCAAAAGATTCAATCACAAAATCACCTTCATTCGTTCTTTTATGTATCATAGCATGATACCAATCTAAAGAAAAGAATAAATGTTTAATAACGGAAATAAAAATGAACAAGAAGTATCGTGAGGGTCTCTCGGTTCGCGCTTTTGCCAAGAAGATGGGTGTGTCGCATAATGCGGTAGTTTCTCGAATTAAAACAGGCAAATTTGATGCTGCTCTTTTTGAAGATGGTTCTGTCAATGAAGCTCTTGCAACAGCGATATGGAATGAGAATCCTACTAAGAAAACTCATCAGAAATCTACACAAATTAAACAGGATTCCGCAAAAGCAGCCAATGAATTTGAGATCAAATTGGAGCGAATACAAGTTGCGCTTGAAAGAGAGAAGATTGCTCTGGAAAAGTTACGCGAAACAACGGTTGACCGTGAAGAAATGAAAAAGGCGGCGCGTGAATTTGGAAGAGCACACCGTGATGCCATGTTGAAGTTTCCTCACCGTTTCGGTGCAAGCATTGCAGCACAAGTGGGATGTGATGCTGCGAGCCTTATTGGTGCCATTGATTATTATATGAGAACAGCTTTGCTTGAGGCGGTTAACATTCCAGTGCCTTTTCATGATCCTCATTCTCCGGAGTTAGAAATCTTGCAAGAAACGAATAATGGATGAAAATGCAATCGAAGAATTTTTCGCCAATGCCAATGACGCACGACAACCAGATCCACCGTACACGGTTTCGCAATGGGCGGATAAGAATAGATACCTTAGCACCGTAGCAAGTGCAGAGCCTAGATTGTGGAGAACAAAGCGTACCCCTTATTTGCGCGAAATCATGGATAACCTTTCTTCTTATGTGCCAATTGAAACAACAATTGTCATGAAAGGAGCGCAAATTGGAATGTCTGAAGCAGGATTGAACTTCTGCGGTTATGCTATTCACTATAGTCCGGGACCCGCTCTTTATGTAATGCCTACTGTCGAGACCGCGAAGAAACTGTCAAAAACGCGTCTTGATCCAATGATTATGGCAAGCCCTGTTTTAAGTGAACGCATTGCCCCTGCCCGTGCACGTGACAGCGGAAATACAATGTTTTCGAAAGAATTTGATGGGGGAGCATTGATGCTTACAGGAGCAAACAGTGCTGCTGGTTTGCGTTCCATGCCTATTCGTTATCTGATTTTGGATGAAGTTGATGCCTATCCTCTCAGTGTGGATAACGAAGGTGATCCTGTGATGATTGCCGAAAAGCGTACCTCAACCTTTGTGCAGAGAAAGATTTTTAAATTGTCCACGCCAACACACCGTGACACAAGCCGTATTGCCAAAGATTTCGTGCTTGGTGATCAAAGATATTACAATGTCCCTTGTGATAAGTGTGGGGTTCTACAGCCCATTGTTTGGTCGCAAATCAAGTGGCCGAAAGGAGCCCCCGAAAAAGCTGTTTTTGTTTGTGCCCATTGTGGTCATGAACATGCCGAGCACAGAAAAACCGATCTTATGAGTGAGGAAAGAGGCGCGTGCTGGGTTCCTACGAGTGAATCAACGAGACCGAATTTACGCTCTTATCATATTTCGGCACTCTATTCACCTTGGCTAACGTGGGGAGAATGCGCAAGAGAGTTTTTAGAAGCGAAAGATGATCCAGCGCTTTTGCAACCTTTTGTTAATACAGTGCTTGGAGAGCCATGGGAGGACAGAACAGGTGAAGTTGTTGATCCTGATAGCCTCTATGCAAAACGCGAAGATTATCCCATTGCACCGCCGCAAGCCGTGTTATTGACCGCCGGCATCGATGTGCAAAACGACCGCTTAGAGCTTGAAGTGGTTGGATGGGGGCGTGGTGAAGAAAGCTGGCACATTGATTATCACATCATTCCTGGTGATCCGTCTTCTTTTGAAGTCTGGGACCAACTGGATGAATATCTGGCAAGACGTTGGTCACACCCTGGTTACAAAGATGGCATCAGAATAACAGCGGCTTGTATTGATACCGGTGGTGGACATACACAAGCCGTTTACAATTATGTACGCCCCCGTGAAGGACGACGCATCTGGGGGATTAAGGGACAGGCGGGATGGCGTGCGGTATGGCCACGCCGTCCAAGCAGAAACAATAAAGGACAGATTAATCTCTATATTGTTGGTGTTGATGCGGCAAAAGATATTATCACGGCACGATTAAAAAAATCCGGTCCTGAAGCATCGGGGGCTGGTGCAACACACTTTCATAAAAGCCTTGATCGAGAATATTTTGACCAGCTCACGGCTGAAAGAAAAGTCATCAAATATTTTAAAGGCTTCAAGCGCATTGAATGGCAAAAAAGTGAGAAAGCAAGAAACGAGGCTTTGGATTGTAGGGTTTATGCTTATGCCGCTTTACAGGGGCTAATTTCGGCAGGAATAAACCTTAACCTGGAAGTCGATATCTTAGAAGAGCGTTTGGAAAAACTTAAAGTTGACGCTTCTTTAGAGCAGCCAACATCAGGGATTTCTTCATCCACTTCTCCCAAAAGAACGCAGACAGCACAACCTCAAAGGAAGCAATTCAGAACGATAATAAATCCTTATATGCGAGGAGATTGGAGGTAATTTGTGGATGAAGAATTGAAGCAAATAAACAGCAAAACTGAGAGACTTGAAAGTTTAAAAAGGCGACGCGAACAAATTGAAGAGGCTCTTTATTCGGGAGCGCAATCCGTGCGCCATGGCGATAAGCAAGTAAGCAACCGTTCTGTTGAGGAACTTCGCAGAGCACTTGAGATGCTGAACACACAAATAGAGAACCTTGAAGGACGCAAGCGTTCACGTGTTTTCTATTTTAATATATCACGAGGCTATTAATGGCTGGCTTTATCAATAAACTCACGGGCTTTTTTACAATTTCTCGTCAACACAATCCGCCTCTTGAAGCTGCAAGCAAAAGCCGTCGCATGGGTGGGTTTGATCCCGCAAAAAAACACATCAATAAAGCAATTGAAGAATGCGGCGAAACCATTACTGCTCGTTCAAGATGGCTTTATGACAATGAATCTCTTTATGGCTCGGCAACAGAAGAATGGGTTTCCGCAGCTGTGAGTGATGGGATTAAACCTTATCCTCGTATTGAAGGATTTCAAGAAGAAAAGAAAAAGCTTTTAGACTTATGGTGGCAATGGGTTGATGAGGCGGATTATGATGAAGATGCGAGCTTTTATGGTTTGCAAGCAACAATTGCACGAGAAGTCTTTTTAACCGGCGAATGTTTTGTAAGACTGCATTATGTTGACCTTTATGGACGCTCTGGGGTGCCTCTTCAATTACAAATCTATCCAACCGAAATGCTGGACCTCACTTACAATGGACCTGCGGAAATTGAAGGCAATTACATTCGTATGGGTATTGAATTTGATGCCAGTGGCAAGCGTGTTGCTTATCATTTCTGGGAACACCACCCCTATGATGATTGCCCTGCAAACAGTGCATTTAAGAGCCAAGAACGCGTGCGTATCCCCGCAAGAATGGTCCTTCATATCAAAGAGCGCCGTATTGCCGGACAATTGCGCGGTTCTCCAAAAATAACGCGCAGTATGACAAAGATCTTTCAATTGGAATCCTATGATGATGCGAAACTTGATCGAAAAAGAACAGCAGCTCTTTTCGCGGTGTTTATCTCAGGAAATTCCCCAAACGACGCCAAATTACTTGATAATCGTAACGAAAAAGACGAAGAAGAAGAATCCGAATTACCTGTCATTGAACCAGGTGGATCATTTTATTTAGGAGAAAATAAAGAGATAAAATTCTCAAATCCTGTTGAGGTTGGTGGTTCTTATGAAGCCTTTCAATTTCGCAATATTTTAAAAATTTGCTCGGCTCTCAATATGCCTTATGCCGTTGTCACTGAAGACGTTACGCGGGGTAATTTTTCCAATGTACGCACCTCCATTATTCAGTTTAGACGTCACGTCAAACAATGGCGCGAACATATCATTGCCTTTCAATTCAACCGCATTGTCTGGGAGCGCTTTGTGGAAATGTCCGTGCTTGCTGGATGCGTAGAATTACCAGGATGGGAAGAAAATCCCTTGCCATGGCTTCAATGTGAAAGCTTTGCGCCCCCGCTTGAAATGATTGATCCAAACAAAGATATCTCGGCAGAAAAAGAAGAAATTCGCGCCGGTTTAAAAACACGAAGAATGGCACTTGCCGAACGGGGTTTTGATATCGACAGCATCCATGCCGAACTCGAAGAAGAACACACCGATGCTCGTGCCCGTGGTTTATCTTTTGATACCGATATGGCGGCACCCTCTGGTGAAAATCAAACGACGAATTTCACAGATTCAGATCCTTCTGAGACTTATGAAAGCAACCAAGGCAGTGAGGCGCATAAAAATGACTAATAATCTTGACATGCCGTTTTTAGTATCACGGCTTTTTGGTGTTCCACATATGCTTGCCTCGACAAAGCTTGATGTCATTCTTAACGCTCTTGCACCGCGTCTTTTTGCAGGAGAAAAGTTTGCCCCTCAGGCTTTTTTGCAAGGGGATAGCGCATCTTTCAAACCACCTGAGAGTTACGTGGTGCGCAATAATGTTGCCATCCTACCGGTTCATGGCACACTGGTGCGCCGCGGTGCATGGCTTGGTGCCCTTTCAGGATTAACCTCTTATGAAGGCTTAAGCGCCTCTTTTCGTGAAGCCATTAAACAGCCTGATGTCCGAGCTGTTTTGCTCGATATTGACAGTGGTGGTGGAGAAGCCGGCGGAGTGTTTGATTTGGTTGAAGAATTCCAAGCACTCTCAAAACAGCATCAAAAACCAATTTGGGCGCATGCCAATGAGTTTGCCTGTTCTGCTGCTTATGCCATTGCCTGTTCTGCTTCGCAAATCTGGGTAGCTCGCACAGGCGTTGTCGGCTCAATTGGGGTGGTTTGTGCGCATCTTGACCAATCAAGCGCAGATGAAAAACAAGGGTTTAAATGGACCTTTGTCTTTGAAGGTGATCACAAGGTTCATGGTAATCCTCACGAGCCATTGGCTGATATTGCGCTTAACAAAATGCAAGCAGATTGCGCCCTGCTCTACGAGATGTTTGTCGATTGGGTAGCACAAAACAGACCAATGAATGCGGACGCAATTCGTGACACACAGGCAGAAACTTTTATAGGCATCCAAGCTATCACGCTTGGATTAGCAGATGCGCAAGGCACGCTTGCGCAAGCTTTGGAATCCTTAACGGATTTCATCTCACAAACCCCAACTGTAACAGCAAAAGAAGGACAAAACACATGGCACGCACACAATACCGCGCCCAACAAGAAGAAGATGAAGAGATTGTCGACATCCGCGATGAAGAAGAGGATGAAAATGATCACAACAGCGATAAAAACGCCGAAATCTTTGACGACAACGAAGACGAAGAGGAGGATGAAGACAATGAGGACAAACGCGAAAACCTAAAAGCCATCCTTGAACAAGAAAGAAAGCGCGCTCAAGCACTGACAACCCTTGAAAGGCAAGCAAAGCGCTTAGGGGTTTCTTTTGATGCCGCAAAGGCTATTCAAAACGGTATGAGTATCGAGAAAGCACGCCAGTGCGTCTTGACGGAGGCTAGCTCGCAAAGCGCCTCTTTAAAACTATCGCCTTATGTTCCTCATACTGATGGAGAAAGCAAGGCAAAAATTCATGCAAAATGGCAATCAATTTGGAAGGCAATAAAATGAGTCATATTATTTATGAAGATGTTCGCAATGGCGCTTATCTTGGGCGCTACGACCCTGACATGTCAAATGAACAAGTGGTGTTTGCATCAGGAGCCTTCATTGAGGCTGGGACTGTCATGGGAAAGATAACAAAAACGGGAAAATATGTCCCTCTTAATCCGGCAGCATCTGATGGCAGTGCGGTGCCCGCAGGGATTTCTTATGCCACTGTTGATGCAACAGGTGAAGAACAACGTGCCGTCATTACAGCGCGTTTGAGTACTGTAAAAGCTTCGGAACTGATATGGCCCGATGCAATACTGGAGCAAGAAAAAATGGCAGCTATCCAGTCTTTAGAAGACAACAATAAAATTCTGTTGCGATAGGAGAATACGCACATGGATATGAATTTTTTTAAACATGATGCTTTCTCAAGCATTACAATGATGAAAGCCATTGAAAACTATGAGTTTCAACCGGGTCTTGTAAGCTCTCTCAATCTTTTTGAAGAAGTTGAAACCAGCACCACAGTGGTTGGTATTGAACGGCGTGATAATACATTTTCGCTTATTCAAACCAGCGAACGCGGAGCCCCTTTAGCAGAAGGTGACAGAGACAGTCGTAATCTTCGGTTTTTCAAAACAACCCGTATTGCCAAAAGTGATACTGTGAAATCAGAAGAAATCCAAAACCGGCGTGAATTTGGCACAGAAGATCAGTTAGAGACGGCAATGAAATATATTGCCAGAAAACAAAAGAAACTGATTTCTGAAATCGAATTGACATGGGAAAACATGCAGCTTGGTGCTGTTCAAGGTGTTGTCCTTGATGCTGATGGTTCGGTGATTGTCGATTGGTATAAGGAATGGGAAATTACCCCACCAAAGCCAATTGACTTTAAACTGGAGAATGAAACAACCAATGTTGCTGATAATGTTGATCAGGTCATTATGCGAATGATTGAAGCTTCAAAAGGAGCATTCTCTGACCGTTCACGGATTATTGGACTTTGTGGGAATGAATTCTTTTCCAAACTAAAAAACCATAAAACCATTCGTGAAACCTATTTAAACACAGCCTTAGCTCAGACACTCAATAGCGCAGGAGGCGTTGCAACACCAAGTGCTCTTGGCTCAGGGAGCTTTGGTAGTTTTGACTTTGCGGGTGTGACCTTTATCAATTATCGCAGTATTCATAACTATAATGTGAGTGCAAAGGCTGGAACAAAGCGTGCGATAGGAATTAAGCCTGATGAATGTCAATTCTTTCCTGTTAATGCGCCTGGTGTATTCCAGAAAACCTTTGCACCTGGTGAAAGCTTAGATTTTGCCAACACGGTGGGAAAACCTCTCTACACGATGCTAATCGTCGATCATGACCGTAATGCATGGGTAAAGCCTGAAGTTTACAGCTATCCGCTTTACATTTGCACACGTCCTGAAATGCTGTTCAAAGCCGTCATTGGAGGGAAATAACATGCTATGGCACGGGCTGCTTAACAAAATGGTAAAAGAGGTACGCAACACCTTTGGGCAGCCCGTCATCTATACGCGAAAGGACAATCAACAATCTTTTCGGATTACAGCAATTTACGGCATCAAACATTCGGAATCGGATGCTGGTGGTAGAATACCAACAACAATTCCAAGAAAAGAACTTGATCTTTGTATCAATGATATTGGCGGATTGCCACCAAAAGCTGAGGATAATGTCGTGGTGCTCGCCCCTGAAAACACTGAAGAGACAACTCAAGAGCGCTTCATTGTCACAGATGTCCAAGCCTCTGAATCCGGTATGTATAAGCTTATTTTAAGGGAGGTAAAATAAAGAACCCTCTTATCATTTTTAAAAAATCTTATATTACTGCTTGACAAGATTATGGGAATATGAATAATCGAATCAGGTGCCTAACAAACACCTTAAATACACAGCGGATGGATTGCCGAAACAATCTTTTCTCCGCCAATTAAAAGCTTTGACTCGTTATATGTTGCACGCATATAATGGCTTGTCGGGTGTAGTTATGCTATACAATACCCTTGCGGGGAAAGCATAACGACGGACTGTGTACCGTGTTTGTTAGCGCCCGGCATTCTTTTAGAGTGTCATTAACAAACGTCTAATTACACAGGAGCCAAATCATGGTACAATATTTAATAGACATACATCAAACCACTATTAATGGTGATATTGTTCAGACAGTAAATGCACGTGAGTTACATGCGTTTTTGGAAGTAGGTAAAAAGTTTGCGGATTGGATTACTGAACGTATCAACAAATATAATTTAGTAGAAAATCAAGACTTTGTTTGCTTCCCAATTTTGGGAAGCAAAGGCAGGGGAGGACATAATCGTAAAGATTATCATTTGACTCTAAGTGTCGCAAAAGAACTTTCTATGCTTGAGAACAATAAGAAAGGTAGAGAAGCTCGTTTGTACTTTATTGAGTGTGAAAAACTTGCAAAGCAAGTAGCAACACCACAGATTGATTATTCAAGTCCACAAGCAATGATTGGTTTCTTGAATCACTTACAAAGCCAAATCGAGCAGAAAGACCATGTGATTGCCGAGTTAGAGCCTAAAGCCAAGGCACTTGATGGCTTGAAACGCTCTGATGGTCTGTTTGGTCTTATTGAATCTGCAAAAATGTTAGAAATACGACCAAAGGACTTAACCGATTATTTGCGTAAACATGATTGGGTCTATCGACGGGCTCCGAGTGCTCCTTTATTACCTTATCAAGATAAAATCAAAAAAGGTTTGATGGATTGCCCTGCTATTACTATTCAAAGACCGGATGGTACAGAAAAGGTGCTCCCTTCAACAAAAATCACATCTAGAGGATTGGCTTGCTTAAGAGAACAAATCCATGGAGGTGTACAATGAAAGTAGATACCAATTTTTTATGTGATTTGTGGATAGCGTTGTCTCAATTTTCTAACCATAAAGGCATTGGAGATAAAGATTGTAAGGCACTGGTTGAGGTTATGGGCATTGTAGAAAAAGCTTTGATTTTGAAACTTCAAGATGACGTGCCAAATATTACAAAGATTCTAGCAGTTCTTACAGATTTTGGAGCTTCAGAGTTTCCCGCAACGATAGATCCTTTTTTAAAAGCTTACCAGCCGAATTTGGAAAACCCTATTAAAAAGGTTGCCTAAGTAAAAATATATCCCTCCCCGTTCTCAAAAATGGGGAGGTGGTTAAGAGGCTTCTTTAGGTAAAAATTCAAAATGAACGGGTTTAAAACCAGTTAAGTCATAATCCGTGAGATCAGCAGTATCAACAAAGTTTTCTGCTTCTTCATCTGTCTTAAACACCGGCATTTGTTTTAATTGAGAGGTTTTCATAAACTTAACTTTTCTTTTAGTGTATATAGATTAAAATTTTAAAGTTTAGAGGAAATATATCTGTTTAAACTTACACCATTTTCAGCAGCTTGAATTGCGAGCTTCCTATGGAGTTCTGGTGGTATTCTTAATTGGAACTTACCACTATATTTACCATGTGACAAAGGCACAGGAATTTCTTCTCCATTGTGTTGCATGTCCTCAATAACTTCTGAAACGAGATCCATAATACCTTTTAAAGCTTTCTCTGCTTGAACATCTAACCATGAAAGGGATGGGAATTCTGCACACAAACCAACATATTCCTTATCTTCTTGCGACCACAAAACACGATATGTATAATGATTATTGTTCATGTTTTATCCTTTCTATCGCTTGTAAGACTTGCTTGACCTGATAAGCTTTTGCTTTGTTGCCAGTATCTTTTTGAATATTCACACGGGGGTCCCCAAGCCACGGCGTTTTAAAAACAAAGTGACTTGTTGTAGCTTGCCACTAGGTTTTGCATAATTTGACACTGGGTTTTGCAGCAATTCATTTTTTTTCACAGAGCTTTTAAGCGGTTCTCAGAGAAGCTTTAAGAGGTATCTAGAGCCGCTTTCATGAGTCTTATTTTTATTGGCTCAGAATCGCAATTTGAGGCGATTCATCTTTTCCAACAATCCCCTTATTTGATATCTAAAATCTGTAAGATATGCATGTAGAGAGCAGTAAATTTTGTATCATTTGCATCATATTTTGTAAAAATAACTTCATTTTCAAAGGATTTTCATTTTTTTAAAGAGCTCTCAAAGGGTTTTCAAAGGCCTTTCAAAGGTCATTTATTGCCCCTTTTATGCATGTTTTTCTCTTATGATTTTCTTTATAGATCACTAAAACGTGTAAAATCAGATTGGAAAGCAAGAGGGACAGTGCCTGTGGGACCATGGCGTTGTTTGGCGATAATCACTTCAGCTTGCCCCCTCACCTGATCCATCTTCTCTTGCCATTTGACAGATTCAACGCTGCCCTCCTTTGGCTGTTCATTTTTTAAGTAATATTCTTCACGATAGACAAACAAAACAATATCAGCATCTTGTTCAATCGAACCAGATTCACGCAAATCAGAAAGTTGTGGGCGTTTATCGGTGCGATTTTCAACTTGCCGTGAAAGCTGTGAAAGAGCAATGATAGGAATATTTAGCTCTTTTGCTAATGCCTTAAGACCCATGGTAATGGCTGTAATCTCTTGCACACGGCTGTCTGAAGAACGTTTGGAATGCCCCGTTATTAACTGGATATAATCAATAATCAACACATCCAAACCATGTTGCCGTTTGAGGCGCCTTGCACGCGCTGCCAATTGAGCAACGGACAGACCACCCGTTTGATCGATATAAAGCGGGGCTTTTTGAAGGGAACGTGTCATGTGGATGAGTTTAGTAAATTGCTGTTCTGAGAGATTGCCCCGCCTAATATCAGAAGAAGAGACCTCCGTTTGCTCAGAAATAATGCGGGTTGCTAGCTGCTCTGAGGACATTTCCAAGGAGAAGAATCCAACGATACCTCCTTCATTGTTTTGTGTTTTGTCATCACGCTTGTAAGCATTGGCAATGTTAAAGGCAATGTTGGTTGCAAGAGAGGTTTTCCCCATACCGGGGCGACCAGCGAGAATAATAAGATCAGATTTTTGTAACCCTCCCATTTTCTCATCAAGGGTTTTGATATGGGTTGCGATTCCTGAAAGTCTTGAGGAACGCTTTATAGCAGCACTTGCCATTTCAAGCGCTTTTGTGAGAGCGCCTGCAAAATTTTCAAATCCACCGCCATATTTTCCCTTTTCTGCCAATTCAAACAACTGCTGTTCAATCCTTTCAATCTGTTGTGAGGGCTTCAGTTCTACAGGAGCATCAAAGGCTTTATTAACAATTTCATTGCCAAGATTAATCAAACAGCGTCGAAGGAAAAGATCATAAATAATCCGCCCATAATCTTGCGCATTAATGATGGTGACGGCTTCTTTAGCGAGACGTACAACGTAATGAAAGACAGTGATTTCACCAATCTTTTCTTCTGCTGGAAGAAAGGGTTTCATGGTCACGGGATTGGCAAGTTTTCCCTTATGGATCATCTGTGAGGCAATCGCAAAGATCTTTTGATGCAAGGGTTCAAAAAAATGGGATGCTTTAAGAAAGTCCGAAACGCAATCAAGCGCATCATTGCTTATGAGAATTGCCCCGAGCAAAGCTTGTTCCGCTTCAAGATTGTGTGGGACCTCTCGAAATGAAGAGAGCATGTTATCCCTTTGATTTTCTTGTGCACGGCATTCTACGAGGTTGACTTTTCCCATGGCTGTTTTCCCTTCTCTGGTGCTTCTAAGGTGATTTCTGTAGTATAGCCACTTTGTTTCTCATAGCGGTGGGTCACGGTTGCAGCTTTCCATGGACCATTGATTTGCTCACGGAACCCTTGCAAAAGGAGAGGTTGATCGGCCATGATTTCTGGACGCCCTTCTAAAACCAAAGAACCACTGCCCATGCTACGGCACAGCCGGTCTGATTCTGATGCGGCAGCAGCTAAAGCTTCCTCTCTGCAAGGATAGCAACCACGCAAACGCCGTGTGGGACCTTTGAGGTTTGTGCGATATTTGACAGATAGCTGTTTACCTTGCGAGCGATCAAAGTACGTTGATTCAACGCTGCCATATTGGGTGCGTGGCTCGAGGGTAAATTCCCAACTGGAACAATCATGCTTGGCAAGAGTGAGGGGCGGTAAATTGTTGCCGCTTAAAAATAAAAATTTATTGTCTTTGATTAAAAAACGTGCCTGCATACGCTCTGCAAGGCGGGTTAAAAAATCAATTGTCGATTGATCAGTGCGCACCACATAAGGCAAGGTTTTGCTATAAAATTCTTGGTCGACTTTGGCTTGATAACCATGGCGCTTGGCTAAGCTTTCAACAATCTCACCAATGGTTTTATTGTCAAAATGCTCACTTGCTTGTTCTTTGAGTTCGCCACGCATTGAAGCGCTTTTGCCGCAAAGGTGTAAAACCTCTCCATCACTGCCCCCGATACTGACAACAGATTCAACAACAAAACGCCCCATAACCGCACTGATGCTGTCCTGATAACCAAACAGCACCTGCAGAGTACTGTTCTTTTGTGGAACCTCTAAATCATTGTCCCTATCATCAAACTCCGCTTCAAAACGATCGGCTTCATTGCCGGCATGATCGGTAATGGTGGCGCTAAGAAGACGCTGGTAAAAAACCTCATGGACGGGTTTGTCTCCAACCTTAACCTCGATAAAAGGATATGTCCGCCTTAATCCCATAACCGCTTCACTCTGCTTTGAGGAGGAACAAAGACAAATTCAGGCAAAGTGATCTCTAAACCCCGTGGCAAAACAGCACCATATTGGGCAATCCCTGGATTGGCTCTCAAGGTGGCTTCTAAATAGCCCTCTACGAATCCAGCCTGTTGACGGTCTCCCAACACCGCCATGGCATGTTGAAAGCAAATCAGATCGAGGCTCATATCTTCTAACTCTACAACAACGTGCTTTGCTGGTAGCTTCATAGCTGTTGTCCCTCTTGGAAATATCCTTGTGGTTTGCCCCCATCAAAAAAGGGCAACAGACTGATGGAATAACGGATACGCTGCGATTGACCAGAGCGACTGATATAATCGTGGTCTTTCGTGATGGAGGTAATCACCACGGGACCATGGAATATGGCACTATAACTCATATCATTGACCCAACGAAGCATCTGCACCGGTTTTGCTGCTCGTATGGTCATGGTGAGTGCATCAATGGCTATACGATCACCAAACTCTTCTGGAAACCACACGCCATGGATGGTTTTGGCATCATTGCCATAGCCGGTAAATTGCAAGCTGGGGGCTTTGCCAAAACGCTCCATAGACACCCATGAGGCGGAGAACTCTTCTTCAAAGGATTGGAAATTCAGCCAATCGACATAAAATTGATGCGGACCTAGCATCATCAAAGGATCTTTCATTTTCCTCCTCCCCTCATTGTTTTCCCTCCCCTTATTCTGTGCCGCCATGCAAGGCATTGGCTTTTGCCCGTTGGAGGGCATGACTTACCGCACGGCCGGTAGCAAGAGGATCACGCGCCCCATTGACATGCACGGTGACATTTTGATGGTGATAAACGGATGCGCTCTGCTTGCTTTTGTCCGTTGCCTGCGTTGTCACAGGGCTGGTTTGCGGGTGACCGGCAAATTGTACAATCGGCTGCAAAGCTGTTTTGCCACCAAGCCAACTGGGCAAATGAAACATGTTGGAGATATCAATCGAACCAATCCATCCTTTGATGCGACCGGATAAGGATTTAAAAAAATCAGCCAACTTTGTGATGGAGGACATAAAGCCATCGACAATCCCATTGGCAAGATCTTCTCCAGCCTGTTCCATACCCGCCTTGGCTTCTTCTGAGAGCTTTTCGCGAGCAAAAAAACTGCTCAACCAGCTCCAAAAGCTGGAGAGACTTTGCTTAAAACCCTCCCAGACATTACCAAACCATTGGGATATAGCGACAAGCCCCTGTTTGAACTTTTGCCAAGCTTGAGAAAAGTCAAAAGCAGCAGAAAGGGTATTTTTCCACTTGGTGATGGTTGCGGTATCAGCACCAAAAAAGCGCATGACAGCTTCAAAGATACGGCCAAAAGCGTGGACCAGCCCGCGAGCAAAACCTTTGACAAAAGAAGAAAACCGGTCCCAATATTTCCACAAGGCAAAACAAGCAGCCATGATCACTGCAACAACAGCGGCAATGAGCGCCCCTATCGGGGTAAAAACAGCACCAACAACAGAAGCAATGCCAGCAGCCACCACTTCTATCACTGTGCCAACCCAGCCAAATGTAGCTGCAAAGGCGGAACTCAAGACCATAAGCCCGCGAAAGCCTGCCACCAACAAAGTCATGGGTCGCAAGAGACGAAGCGTGCTCCCACCAAGAGTTGCCGCCATGATTCCCAAAGAGCGCCCTGAAGCGATTAAGCTGCGCCAATTGGTTTTAAGGACACGACTCACAGTACCAATTTTGATCAAAGAGCCCATCAATTGAAGCAAACCAAGCCGTGTGCCAGCCATGGTAAAGCGCAACACCCGCAGAGCAATATTAAAAGCCATCAAGGCGGCAATGGTTTTGACAATCGCACTGGTTAAGGCGGGATGGGCATTGGCCCATGCCATCAAGCCATTGATAAAATTGCCAACACTGGCCATCAAATTGTTGACATGGGGCAACAACACGTTGCCAATGGTAATGCCCAAAGCCACGATGCGGTTTTGCAAAAGTTCAAATTGCCGGATGGCACCAGTTGCTTGTTTATCCGCTTCTTGCTCTACGGAGCCTTTAAAAACTTTGGGGTCTTTAACAAATTCGAGCGCTTGGCTTAACAATTCTGGATTGCCAACCAATTTGGCAAAGTCACCGGTAAAATCGCGCCCAGCAATGGCAATCAGGGAACGCATACCCTGTTCGGATTTGGCTAAAACATCAAAAAAGCGCACTAACGTGCCGGTTGCATCTTTGTCGATGTCTTGGAGAAACTTTTGCCGTGACAGCCCAATATTGACAAAAGCATCTTCAATATGTTTGCCCCCTGCCTGAATACGCGAACTCATGGCATTAAAACCACGCGCCGCACTCTCAGGGACAATCCCCGCAGAAATCATCGCGGTACCAAAAGCAGCCGTTTCACGGGCAGTGAGCTTAAACATGGTGGCAGCACCGGTGGCACGATTGGTAAAATCAGACACTTCACTGGCTTTAGCCGCCATATGGTTGGAGAGATGGTTGATGGCATCGCCTAACTCTTCAATGCCTGTCTGATTGAGTTTGAAGACATTGCGCAATTTGGCAAAGCGTTCACCAATCTGGTCCCCCGTCATATCAAAAGCCACAGCCGCTTTGGCAGCGTAAAGACTAAAAGCTTCGAGATCTTGCTCGCCAATCCCCGCTTGGCTGGCACTGGTCATCAGTTCCAAAACCTCACGTGCAGCAAGCGGGATTTTGGTTGAGGTCTCAAGAGCAAAGCGGCGCAATTCCTTTAAGCGATGCAGAGGCGCATCAAGAACCTTTTCCAAGCCCTTCATCGATTGATCAAATTGCATGGCCTTATAGAGGGGGGCAATCAAGGTTGCGGTTTGGGCAATTGCCCCCACCATGCGCCCTCGCGCTTGGATAAAAGCCATTTCAGCATTCTTGGTTGCATCCTCAAGATGTTGAGGATCAAACCAATTTTTAAAGTGTTGTCGTGTCTTGTTTTGCAAATGGGCAACATCGGCACTAAAGGCTTGCAAATCGCGCTTGGCAGAGGCTATCCCTTCTTGCAGATGATTGACAAAACGCACAACAAGGGAAACATCCATAACAGCTCCTATTCCAACATCTGCTGTTCATATTCTTGGGATTTCAAGCGTGCTAATTCATTGCGATAAAAAATGACATCCAGCCAATCCATCTGGTTGATCTCTAAAGCCGACCAACGAAAATGAAGCGCTAATTCGGCTCCAAATTGTCCAGCATAAGGGATTGGCGTCCCATAAAAAAAGCAAAAAAAGCCTTCAAGATTGCCATCATATCAACAGTATCAATCCGATCAATCAGTTCAACCGTTTCATGGGACATATCCGCCAAAAGCGCTGTAATGCCTTCTGTCGCCTCATTGGTGAATAAAACTTGCGAAAGCTTGACAAGCAGAACATCATTGGAGAGCGTTTTCTGCTTGCCAATTTCTGGAGCCAGCAATTGTGTCAATTGCGGTCCAATCAGCACTGCCAATTGCTTGGCATGTTTGAAGGTGGGGCGATAAAAGGTTAATTTATTGCGTGTTGCTTGCTTACCATCACTGTCTGATATAAGCAGCGGCACTTGCAATTCCACAGCAATGCTTGTTTGTAAATTTGTCATCATAGTTTCCTATAAATTGAGGATAGAGCGCCTGCGCCCACCAATATCCTGCCCATTGCGCACAAGCCAACCACCCCGTTTAAATGAAAAGCGATGCAAAACAGCACCATCCCAATATTCGCTATAGTCCCAAATATTCTTAATCTCACAATCATAGCCCGTCGCTTTTCCAGCAGTAAGACCCTCGCTATCGACTTTGACCAAGCGCCCTGTGACATCAATGGAATGTTCATGCTCGCGCCCATCTTCTTCAGACACCACATGTTTTTTGCCAGTAAATTTATGACGAAGACCAGGGGGACCAGCAAAGATACCGATAACTTCGGGGGTATGACTGCGGATCTTCATTTGCAAGCTTAAAGCTTTCACACCAAGACCGCTCACATCAATTTGCATATCAGAACCGCCTGGTTGATAGGTTTCGGTGAGTTCTTCTAAGGTGGGCAGTTTGAGTGTTTCAAGATCAAGATGAAGATTGACATCATCATCAACAATCAGGGTAAAACCACGAACAATCCGTAAAGTCATGCTTCACTCCTTGCTGCTTTGCGATAGCTCTCTAGCGTATCGCCAAATTGATAGGTCATTTTCTTTTGGATGTCTTCAGCCAATCGGTCAAAATAAGCGCCATTGCGCCGGCTCCCAAAACTTAAATCTTCTAGAGGAGGCACTTCTTCGGCATCAAATTCAACCCGCAGCTTGCCCAATTGCAAAGTGCTATTGGAATTCAAATCACGATCAAACCAAACACGTCCACCAAGCAGGGCACCACGAGCAATCATATCATCAAGAAACTGCGTGAGACTTCTCGTAATGGCAATGACATGTTGACCGGTCAAATTCTCATCATTGGCAAAAGGGCGGAAACTATTGATGATGGTCTTTTCCAGTGCTGCACGGGTGCGCACCACATTGACAAAGCGCCAAAGCGGATCAGAAGATGTGGTATGATTGCCCCATAAAATCCGTCCATTGGCAGCCATTTGACCTTGCGCATTTTGGCTAAGCCGTGCCGGAATAAAGGTAGCAATATCGGCTTGGTTAAGACGATTTGCCTCATGATCGATTTCGCCATCAAAATAGCTAATGGGGCGCGCTGTGCCTAAAATGCCATGTACATCTTGGTTTGAAGGCGACCAAAAAACACCCCCCTTTTGCTTATCGCGTTTGATAAACATCGCTGCGGCAAAGGGACTTGCCGGTTTAATACAATAACCACCCTCACCGTTTGCCACCCGTACAAAGGGGTCAATCAAATAACAAAAGCGTGAGGAAAAATCAGCGCGATAAGCAAGGCTTTCTTCGGTGTTTTTGCCCCCTGTGTCAAAAACCGCAATTGCTTGCAGCTTTTCGGCAACCTGTTCTAGCGCATCAGCCACAGGGTTTTTACCATTGTCAAGGCGCCCTGCACTATAAGCTGGTGCCAACAAAATTCCAGGTTCAACCCCTAAATGCCCACGTGCATGGGTCAAAGCATGAACACCGGTTAAGGCAGCATTGGACCCTACCATTTCGGCTTGTGTTTCAGAAATTGTCGACTTTTCTTCTACCCGCACAAGGATAATTTTGGCCTCAACCCCTTGCGCGCATACAGCATGAATCACATCAAGAGCTGTGCCCCTTTGCCCCAGCTTTTGGATTTTCTCTGTTTCATGGGTAAAAACCAAAACAGGCTCGTTTACCGGATAAATTTGTCCATCAGCATCAGGGGCTGTAACAACCGCGCCAATCGCCGTCTGATCAAATGTTGCCAACGGTCTAGAGCTTTCACCAGCCTCAACAATGCGGATACCATGATTAAATTCTGTTGCCATCTTGCGCTCCAAATCAATAAAGCAACAATAACAACAAGGATCAAACCGCATAAGACTGACACTGTCAGTCAAAAAATTCCTTTAAAAAGGCTTTGAAACCCCTTTGAAAAGGACTTTAAAAGAAAATGATATAGCTTAAGCTATCACACAATAAGCGTGCGTCAAACCATTCGATTATTTTTGATACAAGAGCTTGCATCCAACAATGTTGGTTATAATCTATTCTCAACAATTATACTAAGCTTGTTCATCTTTCTCTTATCGTTCTTTCATAGATTCTACCGCTGCGTCTGTCTTAGCCCTTTCAGAAGACAAAGAATTGTTTTCTTCATCAATAATGGGAGGAGAGAACACCCCATCTTTATAAGTCCAACCAATTTGCGCTTCATTTGAGGCAATTGCCTCTCCCTCAGACAAATGAACATAATTTTCTGAGGCAACGATAATATTTGTTACCACACCCTTTTCAACAACTGCATATTCCATAAAAAGCTCCTATATAAAAAATCTCAATAAGATTGCTCCGTCGCCACCGTCACCGCCAATTTTACTGCCATCCTTTCCACGAAAATATCCACCGCCACCGCCACCACCGTTAGCTCCGTAATCACCACCATTACCTCCCCCGTTATTGCCACCATAACCGCCTTTGCCATTCTTTTTGCCACCGCCGCCGCCACCGCCGCCGCCATAAATACTGTTTCCACCATTGTCGCCATTGATATCGGAGTTGTTGCCGCCTGCACCACCTAATCCACCAGAAAAAATAAAACTTTCATTTTTCATAGCCGCATCGCTTTTTTTCCAAGTGCCACCGCCTATACCGCCTAACCCGCCTTTGCCACCATTGCCGAGAGAGCCATAGGCATTATAATAGCCACCAGGGGTGTTGTCATTGCCACCACCATAACCACCACCACCAGCACAAATAATTCCTTTAATAATTGTGTATCCACCATGATTTCCGTTGCTTCTGCCACCTTTTCCTCCCCTACCAATTTGAACTGTTTTCGCTTTTTTTAGATCGGCTCCCTTAATTTTAACACGTGCATATTGAGCACCTCCACCACCACCTCCACCGTTATTATTATTTCCACCATCACCTCCGCCGCCTCCACCGCCACCCCAAGCACATACTTCAATTTCTGTGTTATCGGTCATACCTTCAGGAAACGGGATAGTGCCGCTTTCTGTCATGAGGATTTCGACAGGTTTTTTGTTCAATGAAGCCACCAATTTATCTATTTCACTTTTCGTATAAACAGCTTCACCATCAACTTTGAGTGGTCCTTTGAGCTTGCTTCCCGTTGCAGTTAAACTTGTCACAACTCTACCATTTTGGATGAGGTTCAAGGACGAGTTTCCCGAAAGCTCTAAGCTATCACCAATGGTGACTTTGCTGGTAAACTTATTGTAATTTTGCCATTCATTGGCTTGCGCTAAGCGCCCATAGCTTGTCAGATCTTCATTAATCTTAGCTCTAAACGCATCAAGACCGACAATATCTTCAATTTTGTGTTGGTGCGCTCCAAGAAGGGAGACAGCACTGCCAAAGGTAAAATGATTGTTGCTTGCTTTATAGAGAACATAATTGTTAGCAGCGTCCTTAGCGCCCTCGATATCGCCCAAATCGGTTAAAGTGAAGGTTTTATCTGCTGCCATTTTGCCTTTGAGGGCTGCTTCAAGATCTGTAACATCCCCTATGCTATGCGTGTGTTTTGCAGGGGCTTTTTCATCTAGCTTTTCCTCAACTTCCATGATGGCTTGATCAATTTTTGTCAAGTTCTCACGCAAAATAGGGAATTCAGAACTGATAAAACGCCCTTCTTTAGGCAATTCCATTGCAAGCTTTTTGCTTTTTGTCATTTCCATTCTCCAAATTTTCCAAATCTCTCAAGCAGTCTAAAATCCCATCTCTCAAAGCGAAGGGGCATCACAAGATGCCAGCACCAAAATCACGCAGCATTGACCGTGCGCAAGGTCCACCGGTTAGCGTGAGTTTCAAGCGCGCTTGCTTTGCTGTTTGGTCGTGACTGACAAATTTTCGCTCTGTCCAAAGGGGTTCCATAAGCTGTTCTGTTTCCTCTAAGGTGAGGGGGGTAAAAGCACCATCATCCAGTTGCATCTCGAGGGTGAATGTGGAGCCGCCTGGTAAAAAGGTCTTGATATAGCTGGTCAATCTTGCCTTCTCACCAAAGGCAAAAGCACGGGTGACATAGGTTGCTGTGTTATGGATCTTGCCGGCAATCAACTGAATGGGAGCAAACAGAACCGGTGAGAGTTTCTCCGTGCCTTTAAGAATAGCACGTAATCGAACTGTTTCACTGATATATTCGGTAAGACTGAGCAATTGAAAGGGTAAGAGTTGATAAATTGTGCCGTTGTTTCTTTCAATTTCAAAGATCACCGAACAATCACTAGAAGGCAATTCAACCGCGCTACGGATTTGTAAATCAGAACAGTCAACAAGATCAAATGTGCCAAGATCTATGGTTTTTGTTGTTTGTCTGTAGCGAGCTGCCAAGACACGAAAAGCCAAAGCCTCATCTTGATGGGCACTCCATGTTTGCGCATTGACAGAGGAAAAACGAGGACCGGTCACATAAGGGTGGCTTGAGACAAATCTTTGCTGTTCTTCATCAAAATCGCCAAGCTTTGCCAAAGAGAGAGAATGATCACTATCATCGGTTTTAATGACAAAAGCCGTTAAGCGGTCATTGGGCACGAGGAGTGGGACAGCATAGCGTGCCTGTGCCCATCCGGTTTTTGCCCCCTTCATGGAATAAAAACTTTGTGCTTGGATATTGGCGGTGGGATAGCCGTTTTCGGTTGTCACCAAATCAATCACCAGATCATGATTGGGATTGCCAATTTTGCAAAGATGAAAGTCAATACCGGTGATTTGCCGTGTTTCTTCTGGTGTAAAGACTTGCGCTTGCGGGTCCACTTGCGTCCAGATCTTGACTGTTGTGGTGTGCCGCATCACTTTCACATCAATAACACCTTGTCCGGTAAAGAGACCTGTTGCAAGGGTTCCCCCTTTGCCTCGTGCCACAACACTTTTTGTACCGGCAGGAATATTTTCAGGGATCTTGAAACTGCCTTCCAAAATGCCAGTGCTATTGGCAGCAAGGCGGTTCGCTGGCATGACACTTACACCATCAAAGGTGAGACTGTCTAAAATTTCTCCCTTGCCAAAACCTTCAATTTTAAAGCCAAGGGTAATTTGTCTTAAGAAATCGATTTGTTCTTGATGCGTATTGATGAGATCATCACGCACTTCTGTGTTACGGATAGTGCTACCACGGTTCCATCCCATGTTTAGTTGATTGGTGACACTTGAGAGCCAATCGGTGCGCTGGACATGCCAAAAATCTGTTGCGGGTGTGAGAGTTACTCTACCAGTCAGAGGAGCAAAGTTTTGATAGGGGTTGATTTTTTCGCAAGCGGTTGTCAATTCTTGGGCAATGATCACTTCATTGGTCCAGTCAAGGGTGACAGGAGCCTTTAAAGGGGCGGTGTAAAAGGTTGGATCAATAGCCAGCTGTAAAATGCCATTGCCGACAGCCCCTGTTTGCGTGAACCCTTCATCTCTGTAAGTATCATCAAGGAACGGGTCAGCAAACATGCCTTTTTTGGCAACGGGCTCTTTAGAGTCAACATTGCTTTTAATGCGCTCTAATTGCATCAAGCGATCAAGGGAGAGCACCCGTTGAAAATAACGCCACATCTCATCATAGGGGGCAACACGCGTGCCATCATTGACCACAAGCGGGGTATCCAACCAACTGTTGGTGATGGTGGCAAGGGACAACACATCCTCAGGAACGCTGGGCGCCATGGGATGATCAGCGGAGATTCCTTTGATATAGACAACCGTGCCTTGTGTATTAAGCCCTATACGGTCAATACGGGGCAATTTGTAGGTGTAACTGACAATGATATCCCCTCCTTGCGCACCCCCTGAGACAGTGATTTCCTGTGCCGTGACCTTATCGGCGGTCACTTGTGCACGATAGCGATAGGTTACCGTGTAACTGCTGCCAGGACGCGGTTCATCTCCCACCGGTGCCCAGTCAATGGTATCACCGGTCTTTTTAAAATCCGTTCCTTCTTTGAATTCCTTGTCGCCTTGCACAACTTTGAGAAAAGAGGTGATGCTTTTATCGGGAACACCATCACGCCCAGCAACGACCGCACCGCGTGTAACTGTAACGGTTTTTTCTTTTGTCAACAAAAGAGAGTGGATATCGGCAATGGGAGCATAATAACTTTTAAAGGTAAAGCTTGTTGTGCCTTTTTGCGGGGCAAAAATATGGGTTTCACTAGGCACAACGCTTGTCGAAAACTCTTCTTTCTCTTCATGGCGCAAAGCAGCAAGGCGCTTGCGCTTAAAGCCATTGATATTGGCTTCTCCTTCTTGAATGCTAAACACTTGGCAACCATTGTTTGGTCCCAGAGCCGTCACCCGGCATCCATTGACGATATAATGACCATGGGCACGGTCATAAGTAGCAATGGCTTGCATGGCGGGTTCCAGCAATGAGGGGGACTTTTGATCAATCAAAATGCCATCTTGTAAGATATAAACAGGAAAGAACGTGCCTTGCTGCCCATCCTCTTTGAGTGCCCAAACAAGCTTTGCTGTTTCGCGTGCCGCACCGGGCTCTCCTTCTGCCAAGGTGCCGGGAACTTGCCCCAACAACTCTGGATCATCCTCATGGGTAATCCATGTTTTTTGCAACTTCACACCGATTTCAAGACGCCCAACCATAGAAACAGCATTCAGAACCGCTTGTGAGACCGGAAAGATATCGCCTGCGATATAGATTTTGCCCTCTGTTAAAGTAACGCTCTTCGCGTCTTTATTGACAAAGGCATCTGCCCGTTCAACACGGTCTCCCTCTTTAGCAACCAGACGCCCCAAACGGTCATGGCGCCCCCTGATGATGGTTTGCATCTCATTGAGTTCACCACTTTGGATAAAGGGACGTTGCCCATAAAAGACAACGCTTTGTTGGTCGTCTTTGCCGCAAGATCTGTCAATTGCAAAGGGTAAACCACTTTCATGCTTCATGTTAAAACCTCAATAAAATCTTGAATTGCTCGCGAACATCACCGCGCAAAGGAATAGTAACGGGCGTTTTGATGATCTCCACCCCGCCAATCAGTTCATTGCTCTCACACCAAAGCTTACCCAAAGGAACATGTTGTTTGGGAGTCCCATGCACCAAAACAGCAACAGAGGCGGCTTTTCTACCGTCAACATCTTGAAAATCCGTGCGTGCTGCAATAAGAACGGCTGTGCCCATAAAGGAGGGTTGATAACAATCGCCCAAATGGTGATACACACCCGCCAAATTCTGTTCTACCGGCTGGACAATGTTGCATCTGCGATATCCAATGACATCATCCTCACTGTTTTTTAACACGAGATAAAGGGTACGGTTGCAAAACCACTCTGCCATCAAAATATCGCGTTCATGTTTTTTAACAGAACACCAAGGGAAATTTGCCATATCCCATGGATAATCAATCTGCTCCCAACTTAATTCCCCATCCCCGTCATCCATCCAATTGCCAATTAGTGTGCCTTCTTCTTTTGTCAGCCTGTGCTTGATTTCTGTTGTGCGACCAAAGGAAAACAGTGTGTCCCTCGCTGTTAAGCGCACACCGCTCTCATAGTCCAGCAGACTGTCATCAAGCCGTGACATATTGCCTTCCATAGCTTGCACGTCATAACCATTGACACCGCGGCGAAAATCAGAGCGCAAACTTTTGGAAAGTTCTGTAATGGCTTCAATGGCTTCAAGAGCACTTTGTTCAGGCAATTGATCAAAGTAAAGTTGAAAGGAATTCCACCACGCACGCCCTGACCATGCTGGTGTAAATCGTGCTGTAATCTGAAGCCATGCAAGCCCTCTATCAATGGCCGCTAAAGAACCGCGAATATTTTGCCATTGCAGCCCTTGGTCAATCAAATCATAAGGATTAGAAAAATATGGGCTTAATTCTTGTAAACCATATTCGTCGATCAAGTAAGGCAACCATGAAGGGGGACGCGTGATAAATTTCGCGCGGGGGATTTCTTCAAGAGTGTTTTTAACCTGCGGATCAAAAGCCATTGCTTCGGCTAAACAGCGTTCAAACAAGCTCGAATTTTGCGGTAAAAGTGAGGAAATCATCAATAAGCATGCCCCCGTTTAGACAAGACAATCTCCCCTAAAGCCACCGCCTCATCAGGCGCGACCACAATATCTGTTAAGGGCTGTGTTAAAATCACATGGTGGACACCTTCAACCATCAAGCGGCTTATCACCCAACTTAAAGACAGATCACGCCCAAGCCTTTGCGCGCGTGCCCATTCCGTTTGCAAATTGTTCACGGCTTTTTCCAAAACAAGGGGACCTTCATTGGGCAACAACCAGAGATCAGCATGCACATCGATAATCCGCTGTACAGCACTTTTTACAAGGATATGATCATTGGTCATTTTAACCTGTTTTTCATCAAGAGCTGCTTGTACCTTGGCAATCAAAGCCTCATCGGCAATACCAGAAGGGCTATCGCTAAAAAGCGCAACATGAATAAGCGGGCTTTTCCCCACACGATAAACAAAAGCATCCTTGACACGGATATCACTTGAGAGGGCAAAATATTGATAACGTGGGATTGTGCCACCTGTAGAATGCCCTTGTCTATTCAAACGAATACGGCGACGATAGCGTTCATCATCCTCATCCAAAAGGCGGGAAACCCCATGAAAATCCCCCAAATGGTCTAAACTTGTCCCACGCGCAAAAGCAAGAAGATTGTCCCGCGCAACCTCATTTACCCGCTGGCGCAACAGCAATTCTTCATAAGCGGCTGCTTGCAATTGAATAACCACAGGATCATAAGCCGTCTTTTCCACATTATAAGGGATATTCTGTGCGGCAAAAAGCTTGGTTAAACGGGTGATTTTTTGCTGTAAAATGGCCTCAACGGAAAGTTCTTCAAGAATTTGTGGGAGGGGCAATTGCTCAAATTCTGTCATCACCCACCTCTAAATCGACACTTATCGGCTCCTTATGTGACCAATCGCCCAAATGCCCATCGGGATAAAACACACCTGTGAGAACAAAGTGGAATGTTCCCTCCCGCGTTGCTTTTATCAGATCTATCTTTTGCAACGAAAATCCAGGCTCTCCACATTCTGGGTCGTTTAAAGCTTGTACAATTGCTTGATAAAGCTGCAATATTGTCGCCGGATCAGCATTGGCATCTTGGAAAGCTCCAACATCACATCCATAATAACGTCGCAAAACCCGTGTGCCAATTTTTGTTGTCAAACATTTACGAAGGGACTGACAGCAGTGCGCCCAACCATATAACAGAGAGCCATCCTTTTCGTTTACTCCACAGCGCATGCTTTAAGCACCTTTCGCTGCCTTTGTTGAAGAAACGACAGATGTTTGTTTCTCAGCAATCTGACCAAGCAGCAATGGGTATTTGGCCGCCTCATCGCTTAAACAAATTTCTTCACCTTTTCCCGGTGAACGATTGCCTGCCACAAAATCCGCATTGGTTAAAATGACATAAGTTTTTTCACGCATGATAAACTCCTTTAAAGAGGGCTAGAGGTTGTAGAGGGACCAATTTTGACCCCACCATGTTTGTGGTTTGCTCCAACAGATGTTTGATTATGGTACAAATCTTCTGCTTGAATCTGTACGCTTTCCTTCAGCGCAACACGGGTTTTCTGATGACAAAGCAGCAAACCTTTTTCACTCAAATGGATTTGGTTTTCTCCATGGGAGAGGATCAGTCCCTCTTTTGTAATACGCAAAGCGCCACCGGCATAACACAGCGCTAACTCTTGGTGTTGATGTGCGGGATTTGGCGCATCTTCACTATAGCTATCACGAACCACCAAAGAAGCCGAACCTATTTCCCCATGGGGATTAAACAACCGCACCGGATCACCAACATTTAAAGGCATATTGCTCGAAACAGCCCCAGCTGCTTCTTGTGCTTGCAACCAAGGCGATAACACCGCCTGCCCCTTTTGCCCTCGTGAGGAAACTTGCACCCGCACCCTATGTCCATCAACTTCTGCAACCCGCCCAATCATGTGCTGGTTGGCAAGACAGAGTTCAAGCTTATCCAGCCGTTTCATAATTTGCCGAAAGGTCGCAGCAATGAGATGGGCATCATTCATCACACGCCCTCATCTTCCAAACAGATCAAACCCTTTTTAAGCTGCTTACTCTCATAACAAAAAATATCGTGACCCAAATGATACAAATCTTGGTGCCATTCAACCACGCTTATTGCCACACCGCGTTGCTTAATCGCCGCAGAGATAACCGGTTCAATCTGCACTTCACGGGGTGCCCCCAAATGCGTTAACCCCCACAATTGCCCGCTATGACAAAGCACCGCAATGGCTTCAGCCAAAAGCCAACTGTGAACATCACGTTCTTTTCCTGTGGTGATAATAAAAGCGCCCAAATGAAGATCAGCACTCTGCTGCCCATTGGCGACAGAAGTCAAACGGCTTTCTAACACCGCAACACGGATTGCTGGTGCAACCAACATTTGGGTTTCAAGTTCTTCTAGATTAAAACGCCCAAATTGGCTCTCGCAATCACGCACATCAGGCAAAGCGCTTTTAAGGCTCTTTATAACCGCTTCACGAAGTGCATTGATACGCCCCATCTGCTTCATCATTTGACTCATGAAAAGGTCCTTTCCAACCAATCCTCTGCTGCTTTGACAATTTCCACTTTATTGCCCTCTGAAAGCCCTAAATAAGGGCGTGCTGGCATCGTTACTTGGTGGACACAAACAAAGCGCTGTGCTTTGCTGCTGTTAAGAAAAAAGCGAAGGGTTCTGCCATTTTTAGGGCGGATAACCCCACCCAATTGGTGAATACGGGCATAAACCAAACCACTGCCAATGATGACCTTTTCTGGAGATGCCACCATATCAATAGAGCGTGACAGTGCTCCGCTAGCATAAAGAATGGAGGTGCGGGCGTAATTGTTTTGCCACTTCTCTCCTTGAGGAGAGGTTTTTTCACTTTGAATCCGCCGCCTTGTGCTCTCTTGCAACAGACGCCCCACCCCTTGCGCTAAAGTTCCCATCGAACTATCAGCGCCTTTTTGCAAGAAAGACAGAGCCGCTTCAAGCCCCATTTCTTTAATTTCAATAGGGGTGGAAATGCTCATTTTATCGCCCCATCAAACGTGGTTTTGCGTGAAAAAAAGCACCATCACGCACCGGCCCATCTTCACTCATAATTTTTGGTTCATCTAAGCCTAAACCCGCTTTGCCCTCCGCAATGCGTTTCAAGAGATCAATCGCCTGTTTGTGACGATCTTCAATAGTGGTGGTAAGAGCCGTATGACGGATGGCTAAATTATAAACAGCAAGATTGACACAAATCATGCCCAACGCTGTTGGCTGTCCGGCAATCGGGACGCAGTAGCGATGAGACAGATGGGCATCAATCTCACCACTTGCTTGTTCTAGCGCACGAAAAATTGCTTGATCAGAGAGTGCTTTGTCTGGATTTTCGCCAATCCCGCACAAATCATCCAAGAAATCGTCACCCCAGAGCTCTTCAATCAAGGTTTTATTTGCATAAGCCATCGAGACTCTTTTCCTCAGACAACCTCTTGCAGCAAAACACCAGCATCTTTGGCTGCCACCAATTCACACACCCGTTCACCCACACGCACCCGTTTACCACCCGATAAACCGATATCTGGATCAGAGATCACCCCAGACAAACGCTCTCCCAATTGGGCGCTAAAGCCCCAACTAATCACCGAACCATCCGCCTGTTGTTTGGTGGGATCAATATAAAGCAGTGCTATCTTATTGCCCCAAACCCGCGCCAATTGTGCTGCGCGCCCTTTGCGTGCCAAATTCACTTGCGATTCACCAATGAGTAAACGCTCAGGGTGTATTTCCATCAGATCGGCAAATTGCGCCTTGGTGACAAAACCATCCGCAGTGCCACCCCCTTTAACAGCTTTGATAATTTTGGGATGGCGTTTGAGTTTTGACCAAACGACTTTACCCATAACAATGGTGTTTGGCGTATAGACAAGGCTTTTATCCATTGCCTCATCTAAAGTAGCATAAGGATCTGATTTGTCGTAATCGCTAAACTTATTCTCGCCCTTAAGATCAATCACCCGCTCTGGAGCATAATTTTCACGCGCTTGTACAAAGGCTGCAACACGCACTTCACGCCCCAATTCCAGCAAATTGGCAAGACCCTCCACAGCTGTCTTTTCGGGGTTATAACGAGAGCGTTTTTCTGCCCGTGCCCTTGCCGCTGCTTCAATATCCGAATTGGGAATGAGATCATCAAGCCCATAATCTTTGACACTGGCTTCCCGTTCAAAGGCCGAAAATTCTATCACATTCGGGCGTCCTTTGCGGCCAACCTCAAGTTCAGGAACGGTAAAATTTTCCGCTAAGGGAAATTCACTATATTTAAACACCTCGCTTAAAACAGAAACACGGGGCAAAACTTTGTCGCCAATAAGAGAACCTGCTGGATTGCGATAACCAATAGCAATAGCGGTAAGTGTTGGATCAATGGGAAAAGGTCTGTTCATTTTAAGCCTCGACTAATTTATTTTAAAAGAAATAACATCACCAGCAGAACCATCACTCATGGCAAGTCCAATCGTGCGATCTGTTCCTTCAGCCTTTATGGCGCGCCCCTTAGCATCGGAGGTCAAAAAATCACCAAAGGAAACATTGCCTCCACAAACCACTTCGCCCCAACCACATTGGCCAATATCAACCATCTCACCAGCCTTTGCGCTCAAAGACCCTGCAGTCCCTAATAGTTTATCTGTCTTACCAGAAGCGGTGACCACACATCCCTCACCGCGTGCTGCAACAATGCAATAAGGCGAAATCTCATCACCGGCGCGAAAAGATTTAATCAAAATCATTGTACTCATAACTGGCGCTCCTTTTGTTCGCAAACAGTGTCAACCGCTTGGCTAATGGTGATAAAGTGCCCTTTTTGCGCTTGTTCTTGTTGATAATGGCGTGCCGCAACAGCAACATCTTCTGGTGCAAGATTTTGTTCTTGTCTCAGAAAAGAGCGCTCTAAAGGACTTGTTGAAGCAAGAGTGGGCAACTTCTCAAGCAAACTTCTAAAATGCTCCATGCCCCCTTCAAGGCTACACAGTGCCCGATATTCCTCACGCGCAGCTGGCAAAATTTTGCCCTCTTCAATAGCTTTATCTAAAAGCCTCTCAATCGCATCATTTTTTTGCTCTGCCTGTAAAAGAGACAATTGATCGCGTGCCTCTGTTAATTGGGCATTCAATTCCACACGTTCCTTTTCGCGTGCCGCAACAGCGGCTAAAATTTCATCAAGCCGCACATCTTTTGAAAGCGAGAGTGCGCTAGCAATGGCTGTCAAATCCATATCTTTCTCCACATCAGTTGTTAAAGGGGGGTCTAAAGGCTGTTGACTGCTTAAAGCCGTCATGACAAGGGCTGGACGATTGACCAAACCAGCACCAGCTAACTGCAAAATTTCACCTTTCTTAGAATGGCGAAATTCAGGCGAAAGATAGCGATATTCGCGGGCAATAATTTTTTTGGCTGCCACCTCAGTCCACTTAACCCGTCCCCAAATCGCACCATCCCGCTCTGCTAATTCTTCAATCCAACCACTAGCCGGTGCTTCTAAACCTTTTTGTGCACGGTGATGTTGCCCATGCTCATAATCAATCACAAGCGGTCCTTTATTTCCCTCAAAAGCTTTTAAAATCCTTTGCGGGTTATAATGCCATTCCCGCCCATCACGCGCTTTCACATTGGGTGCTTTGGGTAAAATCTCTACCCACTCAGGCGCTTGTTTGCCTGTCATGTTTTCACATAAATTGTCTTCACAGAGATTGTCTTGGCACAAAACCTCTGGGCAAAGATCAATCAATGCGGTATGAACTGCCCCATCATGAAATGTCCCAGCATGCCCATCCTCTTGATCTTCGTGAAATTCCTGTTCCATCATTGCCTATTGCTTTACAGTTGTCATTGGCAATAGAATGCACGAAACCCATCCACGCTATAAGTCTGACACTGTCAGTCAAAAGAGCGTATTTTTAAAAGCACTTTAAAAGCGCCCTTTTCCCCACTTCTCCCTGATGAGAGAAAAGTCTCTTCCAAACACTCTTATAAAATCGTTTTCAAAGGCACTTCAAAGGCGATAGAGCGCCGTTATAAGTTTTAAGGTACAAATTATCGTCTTATACCAAAAAGCCTTTCTCAAGCCGTTTTTTTTTAAAGATTGCTTTTCTGCTTAAAAAGACTATAGTTTTAAACTGAAGGTGTGAGCCAGTTTTGCCAGGACGGCTTTGCCGGATCTGCGAGGAGTTGACCGCCCTCCATGCCTTCTTCATTTTTCTTACCCCTTCTCCTTTAAGACCACAGGAATTTCTTTCCGTTGTTTTCCCTACAACAACCCTCTCTCAAACCGTTTTTTAAAAGATTGCTTTTCTGTTCAAAAAGACTATAGTTTATAAACTGAAGGTGTGAGCCAGTTATACCAGGACGGCTTTGCCGGATCTGCGAGGAGTTGACCGCCCTCCACGCCTTCTTCATTTTTCTCACCCCTTTTTTTCTAAACCAGCATGGAATTTCTTTCCGTTGTTTTCCCTACAACAACCTCTCTCAAACCGTTTTTTAAAAGATTGCTTTTCTGTTCAAAAAGACTATACTTTTAAAGCGAAGGTGTGAGCCAGTTATGCCAGGGCGGCTTTGCCGGATCTGCGAGGAGTTGACCGCCCTCCACGCCTTCTTCATTTTTCTCACCCCTTCTCCTTTAAGACCACAGGAATTTCTTCTTGTTATTTCTCTACAACAATCTCTCGCCCTTTTTTTCGGCAGCATTTAATAAACGTTGAATTTCTCTAAAGCTCTTTTTATGCATAGAGATAAGCCACCACTCTTGTTTGCTAGCTACCCATTTGACCGCAAACCGCCACCATGCTCCCTCATTTTCACCTAAAAACACAACGCTCTGTGCATCTTTTCGCCTGATGATACCATGGGGGCGGATGAGGGTTTGAATGGCACCACGAAAATCATCCAAAGTCAGATCACGGGCTTGATGCTCCAACAAAATATGCTTCACACTGTCTGAAGAGAGGCGGACAAGGGAACTGTCCGTTGCAAAAACTTCACACACCTTGCTTGTCATCGGGGCAATGGGAAGAAATCCACGCGGCAAACGCTCTTCAAACATTGCTTGCAAAAGTGGAGAACCAACAATATCTTCAATGGCAATGCGCTTGCGCTCTTCCGGCATCCCAGAAATTTTATCACTCAAGAAACGGCTTAAGTTTTGTGCCCGCTGTTTTCCAGGGTTAGAGTTCCAACCAGGATCAATTCCTTTTGGGATCTTTTCAACTTTCCCTGTCCGTTTATTGTGCCAAACCTTCTGTTCCACTTGGAATGGGGCTGCATCCTCTTCATAGCCTAAATTTTCTGCTTCATAACGGCTCACCTGTCGCACACTGCATTTACACCGCCAACCATTGGGCGGATAAAGCCAATCCCAAACTGGGTCATCAACCGGTGCTGTAAAACCTACCCAACTTTCATGTTCTAAACGTTTGTGCTCTGAACTGGACAAAGCATAGGTCAGATAAGGCAAAAACTCTTTATTATTTTGCGTACGCTCCCACTCACCTGCCGCATGCGCACTCATGGTATTGGCCCAATAGACCGTTTCTAAACGCCGTGGGCTGCCCAACTGTACAACGCTCTTCTCACCGCTTTGTGGATCAAGGACACTCTTCCTCCCCCACCAGCCTTTTTCCTGTAAAAGCGGCATCAGATTTTTTTGAAAATCCTGAAAGGGAAGTCGATTTTTTATCGCCTCTCCAACCGCTCGCTTAAAATCATCTAAAATATCATAGCCAACCGATTTTGCCACCGTAAAGGAAAAAGCATGTTCCTCTGGTGCTATATCACGCCAATCAAAGCTTGGAACAACAGCCTTGGCGGCAAAATAACGTGTGACCTCTTTGGGAGCTGTTTTGAAAAGTTCCTCATCCATGATGCCCAAGCCCTCGTGCAATCATTTGCACCTTTGCCAAGCGTGCGGCTAACGCATGATGATCCATTTGACCTAGCAATTCATCTAAACCTTTGAGGATATCCTCATAACTTTTTGCTTGTTCAACAAGCTTTTTAAAGGGCTTTAAAAGGGGTTCTAAATCCTCTTCCCAGTCGCTTAAAGCCTCTTCAGAAAGCTGGTCCAATTCATCGTGATGATCTCCACCCTGCTCTCCTCCACTCTTGTGCTCTCTTGTTAGAGAAACATCAAAAGACCCACCACAATCGGCACAAACACTTGTCCCTTTGCTTTCCTCACCGCCCTCTTGTCTTGCCTCATCACCGATAACATGATCAGGAGACTTTAAAATATCTTCCTCTTTTGTTGGTTGCGAAAAACCAATCTTATTGCGCACTTCTTGCGCACCAACATGCAACCCCAAAGGCACAAGTTTTGCCAATGCATCACTCAAAGCCTTAATATCTTCATTTTCAGAGATTGGCCAATAGACAAGCGGGTAGTGCTCTTGACGACCGAAATTAATATCAACAAACGGCACAATCAAATCACGATTAGCAGTAAGCGCCAATTGGCGTGCATCAGCTCTGGCAATATCATGGCGGACATTTTCATGAATACGCGCTTGCGAAAAAGACGAACCATCATCCGTTGTCATGGTTTGCCCTAAAACACCCTTAGAAATCTGCCGATCTAAATATTCCGCTTTCGCAGCAAAAACAGCATTGCCACTGCCCCCCGCTGCTTCAATAAATTCAATCTCCATTTCTTTAGGAATGATCGCTGCCGCATCACTGGATAAATCACGCACAGCCTGAATAAGCACCCGCCGCTCCTCATGGGAAGAGCTCGCTCCATATTTTCCCAAACGCAACGGCATGCCGTAAATTTCTAAAAAGGCCATCCAATCCTTTAAGGTATAAGACTTAAAAAGGAAAGCCCAAGCCGCAAGCCTCGCAAGCCCCGTCCGGATTGGCAAACCGCTTTTAAGCTTTGGTCGATGAATGGAAAATTTATAAGCAGGCAATTCGCTACCATCTTGAGAGCCATCTTCTTCTTTTAAACGCAAATGAAAACCATCCCGTCTATCCAATTGGAAAAACCGCTGATCACGCCATTTCCACGCAACAGGCCACCATGCTGTGGCACTTTTGTCCCACAAGGTTTCAACAACCGCATAACCCTTGCCCAAAGCATCTAATAAATCCGTCACATAATCATCAACAAAAGTTGGTGCCCTAATCACTTCGTAAACAGCATCGGCAATTTTTTTGTCCAAAGCACTCTCACTTGCGGCAATCACTCCAGGTTCCACCCCTGTCAGAGCATTTTTACGCATGCCAAGCACAGCACGATAATGCAAATCACGCTCTTCCATTTCATCAGCAAGCTGGAAAAATTGTTCTGGAGTGCCTTGCGCTGCCTGTTGCAAAATATCAGCAAGTTGCAAAGGTGTCAGACCACTGACAAGGGTTTGTGACCAAACATCACGAACCCCACCAATCGTTGGTGCCGCAACTTCACGCTCCAACCCTTTGACTTTAAGCGCCCTACCCCATTGGTCGACAAGTTTTACCATTTCACAATTCCCTCAATAAATCTTTGACCGCATTGTTGAAAAAAAGGGGGTTGAAAAAAGCGGATTTTCCTCAAAACCATCAACAGCACGAACAGGTGTATAGTCGTAAATCTCAGGGGTTTGACGGCTAGCAAAATAAGCCAAAGCACAAGCAATAGCGCTATCACCATGGCGCATAAAACCATCACTGCCTTTAAAACGATGATTATCAGGAATTTTCACAATGCCATTCACATAAGCAAGGGCTTGATGATCAGCAACAATGTCACAATCGCGCGGCAAAACAATAGAGCCATCCCCAAAAGCTTCTAAGTAAGCAGGCATTTCTTTGCCATACCAACTTTGCGATAATTGCACTTCCTTTACACAAGCCCCATAACGTTGTGCCGCTTTTTCCGCTAAATAAGCCCCATTGCCCCGTGCATCCAAAGCGCCCCCCAACAAACGCGGCAAACCACTCACCACATAAAATAAAATCTCTCTTTGTTGATCAAAGGGTGTATTGCGCAACTCCACCATAAACCGGACACGGCGCACCAGATCTTGCCCAATTTCTAAAACCACAATCGAGGTTGCATCCCCAGATCTGGCAAAATCAACTCCAAAAACATGTTGGCGCCGCCGATCAAGCCCCGCATGAAGAGGCTTTAAGTGCCCATCACACCAGTTAAGCGCCGCAACACTTCGTTGATAATCCGATTGATTTTTAAAAGCATCCACACAAGCAAAACGCAACACCGCAATATCAGGTGCACAACAATTTTCAATCTGTAAGCGCGTTAAAGCGGCCCCTTCTTGATCTGCTGGGATAGCATCCAATTCTTGCCGCATCGCAGAAAAACGCACCCCATAAGACGCACGAATCTGCTGCTCCCATTGTTGCTCCGCCCTTGCACTCCACACCTCCCCCTTCATGGCACAAACCCGTTTAAACAAACCATTTTTAACCGCCTCAACAAAGGGGTAACAATGCACAGAAAAAGGAACCTTCCCCGCCCTTGCCTCACGGATCAATTCATTGAAAGGGTTTAATACGCCATTATGCGTGGAAATCACACGGATCTTACCACCCCAAATCAACAAAGCATTGACCGCATCCAAAACAGCCCGCACATCTTGATGAAAAGCCGCCTCATCAACCACCACAATCCCCTGCAGCCCGCGAATATTTTCAGGGCGGCTCGAAAGCGCTTCAATACGAAAACCAGAAGCAAAACGCACACGGTAAGCAGAAATATATTTTGTCGAGCCATCCGCCTTTTGATCAGAAAATAAAAATTCCTCCACATCGCCACTATTGCTGGTAATAGCCCTTGCAAAATTGCTCACATAGCCAATAAATTCCCGTCCCTTTTCTTTGCTATCGCCAATGTAAAAAACATTATCACCACCCGCTTCTCGCTTAGCCGCAGCAATCAATGTATCATCTAAAGCTTCAGCAAAAGTAATGCCGGTGCGCCGCCCCTTTTCAACCAGTTTTAACGGTGATTTATCTTCAATCCATGCCCGTTGATGTGCCATCAAAACACCATCCGCTAAAGGATCTTGCTCTTTTGGAAAAACACTTGCCTTCCAAACATCACAACCGCTTTGATGATCAGCATGTTTTTCTATAAAAGAGCACCTTTCAGCCATGTTTTATCCCCAACACTTGCGCACGAATGGCCCGCGCTGTCTCCTTGGAAAGTCCCGCCGCTGCCGCTGCCGCATCAACCGCTTTGCTCGCTTGGGTCGCAAAATCTTTCTCAAGCTTTTGCCGTCTGGTGGTCGACAAATGTTCCGCAGCCAACACACCCTTTAGTGCATTTGCCAACTCTTGTGCCGCTTTTGGTGAAAGGTTTTTCCCACTGCTTAATGTAGAAAAAATAAGCTCTTTAATCGCCGCTGCCGTCAACAGCGTAATATTGTCACAAGCTTTAGCATCAAAGCGCTGTGAAAGGCTTGCCGCTATTTCCCTTGTCTGTTCTAGGCGCCGTGACATCACAGCCAAACGCAAAGAATAACGATTAAAACTGGAAAAAGAAGGGATCGAAAAACTTAATCCCGTTTCCTTTTGCAAAGCCTTTAAAGCCGCTTTAAAATCACTATAAATAGCCATTTGTGTTTTCTCACGCCCATTTAAAGCCTCAGCAGCCGCAGCAATAATCTGATCACAAGCTTGCGGCAATAAATCAATCGCCGTTAAGCGTCCACGCCCGACCTTGCGCATCCTTCACCTCATATTTTATTGATGTGCGTTTGGGTCGTTTAATCCCTTCAATAGGAAAACTCCGGTCTAAATGACGCGCCCCCCGTTCTGTTAACGCCGCAAGCAAAACCGAACCCACCTGTTTTAATGTGACAGCACCCTGATCTTCCATCCATGCCAATTCATTATGCACAAAATCCCGATCGCGTCTGATACCATAGCTGTATAAAAGCCTCTCAATCATCGCACTCGACAAAGTCTCACTGCGCTCACAAAAAAGCCCTTTTAAAATAATCAACCGCGCTTCTTCACGGATGATCTTATCCATATCTGCTTTCATTTTTGGCATTCTCCAGTAAAAACTCTTGCAAACGCTCTCCAATCGCCGCCACCGGTTGCAACTGCGCAGAAAGTGTATTGAGACGCCCATTCAACCGTTCCATATTCACTTCCAATCGTTGCAGTCCGTCACGATCAGGCAAAAAATCCATCTCCGTTTCTAACTTTTGCACACGCTCCTTAAGCAGTACGAGATCTTTCAACATTTCTCGCGCACCAGAAGAAAAATAGGCTTTCAAAACACCACAAATTGCAACAATCGACAGCAGTAAAGACAACCAGCCATTGGCAACACTAATATCCAAATTCACTTCAATTCCCCCTCCCTCTTGGCTAAAACCGCTCTCACAGCAGCAGCACGACGCTGTTCACAGATCAATAAAGCCGCACGGTCACGCCCCCAATAATGCACCACTTCTCGTGTGTTCAAAGCACGCTCTGGAAGAAAAAGCGGGCGAGAACACGCAACTTGGGCTAAAGGCGGCAATGTAACCGATAAAAACCGATAAGAAAGATTATCCACCGGCTTGCTTGTTGAGCAACCGCACACGTTCAAGCTCAATACCACAGCCAGTAACCGGCAAAGTCCCATTTGCTGCCTCCATTTTTGTAAGCTTTTGTTCCAAAGCTGCAATCATCCTTTGCGCACGACTTTCAGCAACATCTGCTGCTTGCCTTTGCCGCTCTTTCTCAAGCTGTGCGCGTGCCGAAATCTTGGCAATTTCCAATTGCCAATACAAATCACGCGCTTTTACCGCTTTGAAAACTTGCGCTTTCATAAAGCCAAATTCCACCAACAGCACACTTGCCAAAAAAACCATCCCAAAAGACAATTTTGAAAGAGGGCTAAACATTGCGTTTATCCCCCAATTGCATGGACATAATCCTCTTTTGTTTTTGGCTCTTGCCCCTGTTATCATGCTTCCTATTGGAAAAATCCAATGAACCAAAGCCGCGGTGCACACCCAAATTGCCAACGATAATCGCCACCATTGAGGGAATAGAAATGCCCGCCAAATCAACAATGCGCTCCACACCTAACAAACCACCAAAAACAAGCAAAAAAACAACCCCCCAAGCAAACCAAAAAGACCACCATAAATAGAGCCTCGAACCACGATAAGATGGCTTCATAGCTTCGCCTCGCAAAAAAGCCCCAAAAGCTTTTTAGCGCGATTCAGATAGGTCAAGCGTTGCACAAGCCCGTTCTTTCCTCCATTAATCGCCTTGGTGATCCTGAGACAATCATCTTGATCTGCTAACCTATTCAAACCTTTCATCTGCCAAAACCAAATGGCCGACCAAAGCGCTGCTGGAAACCTTTCCACCATTTCTGGAAAAGCTTCATAATCAACAGCCTGTTCATTGATCGAACACCAAAACTGCGTAAAACGTTGATAATTCTTGCGCCCTGTTAATTGGATCAAACCGCGCCCCTTAAAGCGCACTCCATCCCCTGGCTTAACATTGCCTAAATCTTTGCGCCCCTCATAAGCACGCCCAGAAGCATATTCACACACCGTAAAAAAACCATCACTTTCATGCGCACATTGGCTTAGAAAATGCGCAATACGCAAGGGTGTTGTCAGTGCAGCATAAGACAAAGCTTCAGGCAATGCCCGTGCCATTTCCACAATAATAAAATCTTGGCGCGCATGATGCGCCAATTTAGGAGCAAGCTTATGAAGAAAAGAACTGTCTATCGAAACCATAACAAAACACCGCATGCATAAAATTCATGCGCAGTTTATTGGATTTCTAATCGCAAAAATAAGTCTGACACTGTCAGTCAAACAATTTCAAGACTCAATTAAAGTTCTGGAAATAAGAGACCTTGGGGTTCTTGCAAAGAAATTTTCTTCTTCAAGCGATAAGCTGTACGCACATGCATACCAGAAACAGCAGCCGCAGCATCGGCAGACCAGCCTTTTTGCAAGGCTTCTATCATTTTTTGCCGCCGTTCAGCATCTTTGCCAAGGGGGATCAGAAGGCGCACACCAGAACCATTAAAACAAAAATGCTTGATCAGTTGCTCTGTTTCTTCAAGCCCTACAATTTCAACCAACCAATCAGCATTTTCAAGGCGCCCAGGAAGATAAACCTGTCGCCCTCCAAAAGCCCGCATCATATTCCATGCCGCCTCATTGCCAGCAACAGCGGCTATTTCACGCAATAATGCAGGAAAATCGCTATAAGCTTCCTCTTGCACGCTCGCTTATCCCCCATAATCTTTCCTCCCGCGAATTTTCCGCCCCCAAACATTCATCACTTGCCTCAAAGCAAAAACATCCATCTCGTCCAACCCCTTACCACTCACAGCCATAACACCTTGATGAAAAGCCTCAAGGTCAAAGGACCCACGGGGATGCAAACGCTTCCATTGGGCACGCAAAATCAAATATCCCAGTAGTTTTTGCCCCAGTCGTTTCTGTAAAGAATCTTGAATCTTTTTCCCTTTCCAGTCAACCCCGCCCTCACGCTGCAACCAATTTTTTAACGCCTCAATAGCTTTGGCCGCATCATCTCCATCCCGTAAAAAACGAATATGATCAATCCCCGTTTGCCGTTTGACAAAGGCAAGCAATGCCTTATCTGAACGATCACGGATAATGCCAAGATTCCATCCCGCAATCCATAAAGCCTGAAGCTTTTTAGCATATTTGCCCTCTAACCGTTTTCTATCTTCCTGAAAACCGAACGCTTTCATCTCATCAACAACAAGACGCTGTTCTAAAACAGTTAAATCTTTTGCCGATTGCTTGCCTGTTAAGCGAAAAAGCAGGGCGCGATAGGTCTCATCATCAAGACCTAACGCACGTTTGCCCATATGAAGAACAGCCAAAGACATGGGACCGCCTCCTCACGTCTTTGCCAAATCAATCGTGACAGGATGCCAAGGATGCTCCAAACTCTCCCGTTCATAAAAACGCACATATTCCTTACTGGTCGTCACACGGATCGCTTCACGAATTGCACGCATAGCTTCCTGCCAGCGAGGGTCATCAATATCCAAACGCAACAACATAAAGATTTCGCCACGATTAACTTTCCCTTCTTTATCGGTATTAAAAGCACGCGTAATAATAGCGCGGATTTCAGGACGCGCATCCGCAGACCACTCATTTAAACATTCATCAAGAAGGCTTTTGGCTATTTGCAATTGCGGACCAAAATCAAAGCTCTCTTGCACTTGCACCCGAATGCGTTGCAAACCATCAAAACTCTGGTAAGTACAATTGCCCTTTTTGCCGCGCCGCTCCACACCATATTCTTGCGCAAGCAAACTATCAAAGGCACTCAAATCCGCAATCGTATGATTGTTAAAACGCGCAACCCTTGCCGATAATTCTTTGGCAAAGCCCATAATTTTACGCACCGTTTCATCTTCTAATAAATCCGCAGGACGGATCAGATTGACCGGCACCAAAGCCCCTTTCGCATCCTTCATATAATGCGTGCCTTCAAGCTCAATTCGTTGATTCATCACAAAAATCCTCCTTGTTTTTTTGCAAACGGCGAAACGGTATAACTTCACCTGATTGCGGCTGATACCCCGCTTTTATTTGCCAACGATACCGACAAAGTTCATGACCCAAAATGTGGTTATAGCGCGCCAAACGACGCAAATAATCATTCAATTCTCGAACATCTTTCGCACTCAAAAAAATGCCTTCCAACTCATGCTTTAACAAAGCAGAACGCATGGCAACCAAACATTCGCCGACCATATAGGGATTGCGTTTCATGACTTGCCTCCTCCAAAATCTATAGGAATAACTGTACCTGTCTCACCAATTGTTTTTGTCTCATCTCCTGCCTCATCCCTCTTTGAAGAAGGATTTTGGCAACGGGCAAAAGAGTCCACCACTTGGTTTTCTAAAACCGCTTCTGCTTCGCTTAGACGGTGAATACTCAATTCCAATTCAAGCGATAACGCCAAATCAACACAAAGTTTAATCTGGTCGCCAATCTCAAAACCACGTTGATAATCGTCATAAAGACCAACAAGCGTATTGGATAATTCTTTATCGCATAAAGGGATCATGCCAATTCCTCCACATCACGGTTTTTCCAAGCCGCTTTGACATGTTTAAGCGTGACCTCACACCCATCACCAAGGGCTGCCATGCGTGCCAGCATCATGGTTTTGTCAATTTGCCGCAAAGCGCCAGCCTTTAAACCAATCCCTGTCAGAAACTTAATCGCCCCAGCATCTTCAATCCCCCAATCATGGATACGAGCGGCAATATCTTCACTATAGGGCTTACGGCGCTTCAAATGCATCGCCAAACGGCTTTTAATTTGCGCATAAGAAGGACCATTTTGACGGTGAACCAAACGTCCAGAAATCTCATCATTGCCAACCAAAGCCAAACCCGTGCCATTGACATCAACAAAATGGCGCAATTGATTAATCGCCTCATCCGTTAAATTTTGCGCCTCATCAACAATCAGTAACGTCCCACCACCTACCCGCTCTAACCTCTTGCCAATAGCGCGTGTTAAGCGGGTGGGATTATATTCCACCACTTCCAATTCTGCTGCCATATCATTCAAAATACCATGAACACTGCGCGTATGCGGACTTGCTGTCACTAAATAAACATGCGGGCGCGTCGCACGATAATGGCGGCATGTTTCTGTCTTGCCACTGCCCGCATCAAGCGTAATCATCACCATATCACCCGTGCTTTGTGCCAGTGTTAAAGTGTCAATGATTTCCTGCGCAATACGATTCCTCTGAAAAGCCGGCTTTTCAGGAATACGCTCCAAAAGTTCATCCACCTCCTTTAAAGCCTCCACCCACTGTTGAACTTTTGTATTCTGCTTACCCAATTGCCCCGCATAACTGCCCGCATACCATTGCGAAAATGTTCCATCCGGCATGCCAATGCGCCGCGCAACTTCCGCCTTCGTCCAATCATGCATTTTTGCGATAGCTCTCACCGAATCCACAAGTGCATTCCATAAGGCAATATCATCACTGTTGCGGTTTGCTGCTGTTTCGGGCTGGATTTTTGGTCGCGCCCAAGGATTTTTCTCAACTGTTGCATTGATCGCGTATTTCATCTATAATCCCCTCTTGTATTGATTTTAGACTATTGAATGGGTAGGGTTGCAAACCTACCCATTTTGTTTAACCTAAAGCCGTACGCGATACTCAACCGGCTCCCGACAATCTCCCCCCTGCACCTTTTCACTCAAAAGGGAAACTTAAATCACTCCATACTCCTCACCCAATCAGGCAAAGACGCATAAAAATTGGATTGTATTGATTTAGAAATTGAAATGGATAAGACTTCTCCCCCCTTTCTCTGTTCATTCTTCAACCCCGCACATGGACCTCAACCAGTCCCCTAAAATCCCCCTCTCCTTTTCCTATTGCTTAGGAAACTTTATCACTTCACGCCCCCCATCACAGACAGAAAGCCGTCTTAAAGCCTTGTGAAGATGTTGGCTAAATTCTTCTTCTTCCAAAGCCTCATCCTCCTTTGCTGTCAAAGCCAAATTCCCCCTATTAGCCAAATTCCCCACATTGTTTGCAACCAATCGTGTAACCTTTGCTTTGATCGCAGATTTGCGTTTTAACTCTTTGCCCTTTTTCTCAAGGCACCCATAAACATCAGCCAATTGATCAGGGGCAAGTTTGGCTGCCAACTGCTTTTCGGCTTTCACAGCCTTCACATATTCTTTACGCAAACGCCCATTCAAACGCGCCGCCTGCTGATCGTAAAAACCCACATCACATAGACAAGATGCCATGCAAATAAACCGATTGTTCAAATCATAAACCCGCAAATCCTGATGCAAATCATCCGGATCAAAGCGCACAATCACCTTCTGTCCCGCATATTCGTTCAACGCACGCGCCCAGTAACGATTGCCATAAAAATGGATCTCACCCGTGCCCTTTTGCGCCCGAAGCGCTTGTGAAGTCAAAAGCCATAAAGCCCGTTGCGCCGCTGTTGCTTGCCGAACAATCGTCCCATCGGCTTTTAAACTCTCAGCAAAGGTCACATCAAAACTGCGCCCCGCACAATTAACCGCCTTGCGCCCCGTTTGCTCATTATGCGCCATAATCTGCGCGCCAACATGGGCTTTAAATTCTTCAAATCCAATCGCACGCTTACCATAATCCTCAGGCTTGGCATCCGGCTTATTGCCCGTATAAGCCCCCGCACAAAAAGGATGTTTCGAAATCCCTTCCGCCAAATCACGCCATGCCCGTTCAATCGGTTTCGATTGCCCACTATAAGGCGTCGTCCATTGCAATTGCACACCCAAACTCGTCAAAAGTCCTTGCGGATCATCCGGCTTAATCTTAAAGCGAAAACGGTTTTGCACACCCCCAGAAATCCATTTGCTGGTAAAGGCGCGCCCATTATCCAAAGTCATGCGCTCCGGTATCCCATAGGCTTCAACCATATCACCAATCACCAAACGAACGATTTCCCAGCTTTCAACATCCGATAGGCGCCACGATAAAATCTTCCCCGAATAAAGATCTTGTATAGCTATCAAATAAAGCCGCACAGGCTTCTCCGCCCAAGGCACAGTCACAAAAACATCCAGCTTGTGCCCATCCATATTCACCGCTTGCAAAGCATGCAGGCTCGAGCGATCACGCCGTTGTGCTGGATAAAGCTTTTTTGCCTTTTCTTCTCCCTCACGCGCCAACACCACAGCCGCCTTGGAAACTTCTTTATGAAAACGCCGCCGCAAAGCCCGCTCCGAAGGAAGTGGTTCCCAACCCTTTTCTCGTGCAATCACAACCATCCGCCGATAACACGCCGAAAAAGCCGGTTTAGAGGGACGTAAATAATCCGAACAGAGAACCTCCCAAGCCTCCTCATGACAAGGCGCAAATTGTGAAAAATTCTCCTCACCATAACAAGGCGCTAAAGCCGCAAGCCAATCAGGGCGTTCATAACCTTCCACCCTTTGCCACCAATGAAACAGTGACCGACAACTGATACCAAAATGAACCCCCGTCCGTACCGCCGCATCATGCACGCCAAGACCTCCATGGAGTAAATCATCCATAAAACAAAGTGCCTTCAAACGCTCTTCACAGCGCCTTTTATGCTCCTTTGAAAGCCCCTCATAACGCGCCCAAAGGTCTTCTTTTTGCCCACGACTCTCCCCCGAAACACACCCCGCACCAGAGCGCACCAACAAAGCCGCCCGCGCCTCCTCCGGCAATAACGAGAGATGATACTCCCAAACCGGCTTGGTCTTACCTAATGTTTGGCGAAACAATTGTTTATTCAAACGCCATTTTTTAAGCGCAAAATTATTGAGACCAATTTTTGTCTTCGGCAACCCTGGCAAAGCCGCTTCAGCCAATTCAGCAATACTAAACCATTCCTTCATGGCTGCCCCCGTCTAATTCTCACAGGGGTCGCACGCATAACCTTTAACCGTGCCGCAATCTCTCGCTGTTCTTGCTGGAGCCTTGCAATCTCTGCCAAGCGCGCTTCATCCCCTTGCAACAACAACAAACCATCTTCACGCACCACCTCATCCCAGAGCCAAAAAGCTTCTGTCGCCCGCACAAAGGCCTTAAAACGCGGTAGAGAAATATCCACCTGCTTACTCTCAGCAACATAAGCATCCAAACTCGCCTTACTCAAACAACCAATGCCCAAATAATGCGCCATACGTTCCGCAACCACGCTGCGTTCAAACCGGCATTCGCGTAAAGCCCGTGCCATGGCGCGCTTCATGTGTGAGCGAAACCGCTCCAAATCAATCTGCGCAACCGGTTCGCGGCAAGGAAAAACCGGCTGTTGAAAAAAATCAAGCTGCCCGCAACCATGCATCTTCATCATTGCACCTCCACCGCTTGCTTTTCTAAATAGGCGCAAAAACGCGCCCGCGTTTGCTCATTCGCCCTTTGCCACACCCCCAATAATTGGGCAAAAATCCGTTCCTGTTCATTAATTTGCGGGGGCGTATTAATCCCATTGACCAAATCAAAAGCCCGTCGCAAATCCCCCTCAACCTGTTGAAACGCAACCGCCACTCTCCGCTGTGCCAACGGCTCCATCTTTGCCAATTTTAACAATTGTGCCTGATTATCCGCCAATGCTGTTCCACGCAAAACCGACCGCAATTCCGGCTGTAAATGTCGAGCAATACAATCAAGTCGCTTTACTGAAACTTCAGACAAACCAATGCGATCTGCCACATGTTTAGCAAAAGGGTAAACCTTACCCAATTGCTCCAAACACCCATCATCTCCGATCAAAGGTGCAAGTTGCACTTTTGATTTTCCATCCCCTTCATACCCAGTTTCATTATGTTCTGAAGAACCATCTTTTGGCAAAGGGTAAACTTTACCCTTTGCCACTTCATCCCCTTCACAAGCGATTTCACTGTCATTTGAAGAGGCATTGTCACTGATTTGAGCAATTGGATCAACTTGATCCAATTGCTCTTTTTTTCTTTTATACTGGTTACTACCGTCCCCACCACGCTTGATTTCTCCATACTTCTTCTCCCATAATTCGCGGTAGGTCTGGACAAACAAAGCACGATCAATAACAGACAATTCATTGCGAAACAGATTTTCCGCAACCTCTAATAGCGCAGCATTCTCTTTATCCGCTTGCACCACAACCGCATCAATTTCGCCAAAACCTAAAAGCGTAGCAGCCCGTAATCGGTGCGCACCGGCAATAAGCGTATAATTGCCCTCCTTGGCATTGGGCGTATGGCGCACGGTAATCGGGTTCATCAACCCTTCTCGCGCTATCGATTGCGCAAGAGCCTTAGCATGCTCATCATCCACAGGGCGAATACGCTCCGGCACAACAATCACATCAAGAGAAAGCCTTTGAAACTGTGCCATCACCCCGCCGCCTTTCTCATTTCTTTAAAAAACAAATCCATCGCACGCACAGACCATCTTCGATAAGCTCTAGCAAAAACAGGATCGTTCAAACGCCGACTAATCACTTGAAGAGACAAAGATATAGAAGTCCGCTGCCGTGCTTGGATGGCGACAATACGCCGCCGCGGCACTTCAAACTGATAATGCAAAATATGAATAACAATCTGTCGTGCTAATGCCGCGTCAAACAAACCATGCGGCGGGTCAATAATATACCGGATTGGAAGATGCCTAAAGCCTCCATTCACCGCCTTAAAACAACAAGCAAGCATCGTTTCTAACCGTTCAACTTCTGAATAAGGATTGACGATTTCTCTTTTTGCCTCTGGGGTCCATAAATTACAAGCTGCAACCATAAAAACCCCCTCTAAAGAGAACCTGCTTACCACCTAAGCGCCAAAACAAATCTATCCAAACAGCCGTTTGACCATGCAACTCTCTGCAATTTATCTTGCCTATTTCGTATTGATGTTTAGACATTGATAACTCTTTTTATCTTATGATATTTAAATTCATGGGAAATGCGTAAAACACACGCACAACCTTGCAACAAAGTTCAAGCGGCATTACCGCGCAATGTGGAATGTGCACTCAAATCCGTATTGGCATGTTTTGCTGCTTTAAAAATGCGACGGTTCGTTTTAGGGTAGCGGTCGCTAAAAACCTGCTCGACGGGCAAGCCGATAAAATCGGCAATGGCACGTTCAGCTTTTTCATTGGGCCGTGTCCAAATGTTTTTGACACTGGATGACGGGATTTGATAAACTTTCGTGAGTTCCGCCAAGGTCATATTACGGCGGCGTAGCTCAGCTAAAATACTATGGCGATCCCATGTTTGTGTGATAGTCATAACTTTCGCTCCTGCTTGAAACGGATGCCGCAAACATCCGTCTTTTGTGGGGTTCTTTGTGTAATAACTGCCCTTAATAACGGGCTGTAATATAAGTTAAAACCCATTTTTTAGGTTTTGTCAACCCATAAAATGGTTTTAAGAGGTATTTTTTTGGCACGTCCCGATTCAGAACCAAAAACGCTGTTGGCAAAACGCCTACGTGAAATAAGAAAAATACTCGGAAATGAAGAGCGTGGTGTTTTTGCAAAATCTCTTAATTTAGCAAAAAATACGCTTGCAAATTATGAGCTCGGCGTAAGTGAACCACCCTCCTCTATCATAATTGCCTATCACACAATTTATGGCATAGACTTTCATTGGCTTCTCACTGGTGAAGGTGAAATGTTCAGTGACATGGCAAAGGCAAAAGCAGCAGGTTTTAAAGCACCTACCATCCCTACTGGGCTGATGAAAAAGCTCGGTCGCATAGCTTATACGACCTATCGCGACGCAAAAATAAAACTCCCCCCTGAAGATATAGCGGAATTAGCGGCAGAGCTTTATAGAAAGTTGCAAGAGCTTGTTCAAAACATCAATGACCCAGAAGAAGTCGAAGCGACTTTTCCTCTTCTAAAGTTACATTTAAAGCGACAAATTGAAGCTGAAAAAGCACATCTAACAACCACACAAAATACGGCCTAATGTCCCTTTAAAAAGAAAAATCAATATGAAAATCTTTTTACATTAGAAAAACAATATAACTATTTGATTTATAAAATTATATTGCTTCTAAAAACAGATAATCACCAATAGGTGAAAATCTTTTTTGCTTTTTTGGTCATTTTGGGCTGATTTTGAAGGTAATTACATTTTTTGCTTCATTTTTTTCAAAGGGTCTTCAAAGCCGGTTTTCTGGGCTTTCACAGACTTTTTAAAATTCTTCAAAGGGTTTTCAAAGACCATTCAAAGCTTTTTCTTATTTTTAGTGCAAAATTCTAATTTTTGGCATTTTTCGCTCTTTTTGCCATTTTCAGGTGTCAAAATCTTATTTGACAAAATGCGCATTTTAAGGTAAAAAATATGCATAAAAACAACAAATTACCATGTATTCCTACCTAATCCCACCTCTTCCCACTTATTGAAAAACCTACTGTCAAACTACAACTGGGTTTTGCAGCAATTCATTTTTTTTCACAGAGCTTTTAAGCGGTTCTCAGAGAAGCTTTAAGAGGTATCTAGAGCCGCTTTCATGAGTCTTATTTTTATTGGCTCAGAATCGCAATTTGAGGCGATTCATCTTTTCCAACAATCCCCTTATTTGATATCTAAAATCTGTAAGATATGCATGTAGAGAGCAGTAAATTTTGTATCATTTGCATCATATTTTGTAAAAATAACTTCATTTTCAAAGGATTTTCATTTTTTTAAAGAGCTCTCAAAGGGTCTTCAAAGGCCTTTCAAAGGCCATTTATTGCCCCTTTTATGCATGTTTTTCTCTTATGATTTTCTTTATAGATCACTAAAACGTGTAAAATCAGCTTGGAAAGCAAGAGGAACAGTGCCTGTGGGACCATGGCGTTGTTTGGCGATAATCACCTCCGCCTGCCCCCTCACCTGATCCATCTTCTCTTGCCATTTAACAGATTCAACGCTGCCTTCCTTTGGCTGTTCATTTTTTAAGTAATATTCTTCACGATAGACAAACAAAACAATATCAGCATCTTGTTCAATCGAACCGGATTCACGTAAATCAGAAAGTTGTGGCCGTTTATCGGTGCGGTTTTCAACTTGCCGTGAAAGCTGTGAAAGAGCAATGATAGGAATATTTAGTTCTTTTGCTAGCGCTTTAAGAGCCATGGTAATAGCTGTCATTTCTTGCACACGGCTGTCTGAGGAACGCTTTGTATGACCCGTCACGAGCTGGATATAATCAATAATCAACACATCTAAACCATGTTGCCGTTTGAGGCGCCTTGCACGCGCTGCCAATTGAGCAACAGACAGACCACCCGTTTGGTCGATATAAAGCGGGGCTTTTTGCAGAGAACGTGTCATGTGGATGAGTTTAGTAAATTGCTGTTCTGAGAGATTGCCCCGCCTAATATCAGAAGAAGAGACCTCCGTTTGCTCAGAAATGATACGGGTTGCTAGCTGCTCTGAGGACATTTCTAGGGAGAAGAATCCAACAATGCCTCCCCCATTGTCTTGTTCTTGTGTTTGGTCATCACGCTTGTAAGCATTGGCAATATTAAAGGCAATGTTGGTTGCAAGAGAGGTTTTCCCCATACCGGGGCGACCAGCGATGATAATGAGATCAGATTTTTGTAACCCTCCCATTTTCTCATCAAGGTTTTTGATATGGGTTGCGATTCCTGAAAGCCTTGAGGAACGCGCTTTAGCAGCACTTGCCATGGTAAGCGCCTTTGTGAGAGCGCCTGCAAAATTTTCAAATCCACCGCCATATTTTCCTTTTTCTGCTAATTCAAACAACTGCTGCTCGATCATTTCAATCTGTTGTGAGGGACTCAATTCTACAGGAGCATCAAAGGCTTTATTAACAATTTCATTGCCAAGATTAATCAAACAGCGTCGAAGGAAAAGATCATAAATAATCCGCCCATAATCTTGCGCATTAATGATGGTGACGGCTTCTTTAGCGAGACGTACAACGTAATGAAAGACAGTGATTTCACCAATCTTTTCTTCTGCTGGAAGAAAGGGTTTCATGGTCACGGGATTGGCAAGTTTTCCCTTATGGATCATCTGTGAGGCAATCGCAAAGATCTTTTGATGCAAGGGTTCAAAAAAATGGGATGCTTTAAGAAAGTCCGAAACGCAATCAAGCGCATCATTGCTTATGAGAATTGCCCCGAGCAAAGCTTGTTCCGCTTCAAGATTGTGTGGGACCTCTCGAAATGAAGAGAGCATGTTATCCCTTTGATTTTCTTGTGCACGGCATTCTACGAGGTTGACTTTTCCCATGGCTGTTTTCCCTTCTCTGGTGCTTCTAAGGTGATTTCTGTAGTATAGCCACTTTGTTTCTCATAGCGGTGGGTCACGGTTGCAGCTTTCCATGGACCATTGATTTGCTCACGGAACCCTTGCAAAAGGAGAGGTTGATCGGCCATGATTTCTGGACGCCCTTCTAAAACCAAAGAACCACTGCCCATGCTACGGCACAGCCGGTCTGATTCTGATGCGGCAGCAGCTAAAGCTTCCTCTCTGCAAGGATAGCAACCACGCAAACGCCGTGTGGGACCTTTGAGGTTTGTGCGATATTTGACAGATAGCTGTTTACCTTGCGAGCGATCAAAGTACGTTGATTCAACGCTGCCATATTGGGTGCGTGGCTCGAGGGTAAATTCCCAACTGGAACAATCATGCTTGGCAAGAGTGAGGGGCGGTAAATTGTTGCCGCTTAAAAATAAAAATTTATTGTCTTTGATTAAAAAACGTGCCTGCATACGCTCTGCAAGGCGGGTTAAAAAATCAATTGTCGATTGATCAGTGCGCACCACATAAGGCAAGGTTTTGCTATAAAATTCTTGGTCGACTTTGGCTTGATAACCATGGCGCTTGGCTAAGCTTTCAACAATCTCACCAATGGTTTTATTGTCAAAATGCTCACTTGCTTGTTCTTTGAGTTCGCCACGCATTGAAGCGCTTTTGCCGCAAAGGTGTAAAACCTCTCCATCACTGCCCCCGATACTGACAACAGATTCAACAACAAAACGCCCCATAACCGCACTGATGCTGTCCTGATAACCAAACAGCACCTGCAGAGTACTGTTCTTTTGTGGAACCTCTAAATCATTGTCCCTATCATCAAACTCCGCTTCAAAACGATCGGCTTCATTGCCGGCATGATCGGTAATGGTGGCGCTAAGAAGACGCTGGTAAAAAACCTCATGGACGGGTTTGTCTCCAACCTTAACCTCGATAAAAGGATATGTCCGCCTTAATCCCATAACCGCTTCACTCTGCTTTGAGGAGGAACAAAGACAAATTCAGGCAAAGTGATCTCTAAACCCCGTGGCAAAACAGCACCATATTGGGCAATCCCTGGATTGGCTCTCAAGGTGGCTTCTAAATAGCCCTCTACGAATCCAGCCTGTTGACGGTCTCCCAACACCGCCATGGCATGTTGAAAGCAAATCAGATCGAGGCTCATATCTTCTAACTCTACAACAACGTGCTTTGCTGGTAGCTTCATAGCTGTTGTCCCTCTTGGAAATATCCTTGTGGTTTGCCCCCATCAAAAAAGGGCAACAGACTGATGGAATAACGGATACGCTGCGATTGACCAGAGCGACTGATATAATCGTGGTCTTTCGTGATGGAGGTAATCACCACGGGACCATGGAATATGGCACTATAACTCATATCATTGACCCAACGAAGCATCTGCACCGGTTTTGCTGCTCGTATGGTCATGGTGAGTGCATCAATGGCTATACGATCACCAAACTCTTCTGGAAACCACACGCCATGGATGGTTTTGGCATCATTGCCATAGCCGGTAAATTGCAAGCTGGGGGCTTTGCCAAAACGCTCCATAGACACCCATGAGGCGGAGAACTCTTCTTCAAAGGATTGGAAATTCAGCCAATCGACATAAAATTGATGCGGACCTAGCATCATCAAAGGATCTTTCATTTTCCTCCTCCCCTCATTGTTTTCCCTCCCCTTATTCTGTGCCGCCATGCAAGGCATTGGCTTTTGCCCGTTGGAGGGCATGACTTACCGCACGGCCGGTAGCAAGAGGATCACGCGCCCCATTGACATGCACGGTGACATTTTGATGGTGATAAACGGATGCGCTCTGCTTGCTTTTGTCCGTTGCCTGCGTTGTCACAGGGCTGGTTTGCGGGTGACCGGCAAATTGTACAATCGGCTGCAAAGCTGTTTTGCCACCAAGCCAACTGGGCAAATGAAACATGTTGGAGATATCAATCGAACCAATCCATCCTTTGATGCGACCGGATAAGGATTTAAAAAAATCAGCCAACTTTGTGATGGAGGACATAAAGCCATCGACAATCCCATTGGCAAGATCTTCTCCAGCCTGTTCCATACCCGCCTTGGCTTCTTCTGAGAGCTTTTCGCGAGCAAAAAAACTGCTCAACCAGCTCCAAAAGCTGGAGAGACTTTGCTTAAAACCCTCCCAGACATTACCAAACCATTGGGATATAGCGACAAGCCCCTGTTTGAACTTTTGCCAAGCTTGAGAAAAGTCAAAAGCAGCAGAAAGGGTATTTTTCCACTTGGTGATGGTTGCGGTATCAGCACCAAAAAAGCGCATGACAGCTTCAAAGATACGGCCAAAAGCGTGGACCAGCCCGCGAGCAAAACCTTTGACAAAAGAAGAAAACCGGTCCCAATATTTCCACAAGGCAAAACAAGCAGCCATGATCACTGCAACAACAGCGGCAATGAGCGCCCCTATCGGGGTAAAAACAGCACCAACAACAGAAGCAATGCCAGCAGCCACCACTTCTATCACTGTGCCAACCCAGCCAAATGTAGCTGCAAAGGCGGAACTCAAGACCATAAGCCCGCGAAAGCCTGCCACCAACAAAGTCATGGGTCGCAAGAGACGAAGCGTGCTCCCACCAAGAGTTGCCGCCATGATTCCCAAAGAGCGCCCTGAAGCGATTAAGCTGCGCCAATTGGTTTTAAGGACACGACTCACAGTACCAATTTTGATCAAAGAGCCCATCAATTGAAGCAAACCAAGCCGTGTGCCAGCCATGGTAAAGCGCAACACCCGCAGAGCAATATTAAAAGCCATCAAGGCGGCAATGGTTTTGACAATCGCACTGGTTAAGGCGGGATGGGCATTGGCCCATGCCATCAAGCCATTGATAAAATTGCCAACACTGGCCATCAAATTGTTGACATGGGGCAACAACACGTTGCCAATGGTAATGCCCAAAGCCACGATGCGGTTTTGCAAAAGTTCAAATTGCCGGATGGCACCAGTTGCTTGTTTATCCGCTTCTTGCTCTACGGAGCCTTTAAAAACTTTGGGGTCTTTAACAAATTCGAGCGCTTGGCTTAACAATTCTGGATTGCCAACCAATTTGGCAAAGTCACCGGTAAAATCGCGCCCAGCAATGGCAATCAGGGAACGCATACCCTGTTCGGATTTGGCTAAAACATCAAAAAAGCGCACTAACGTGCCGGTTGCATCTTTGTCGATGTCTTGGAGAAACTTTTGCCGTGACAGCCCAATATTGACAAAAGCATCTTCAATATGTTTGCCCCCTGCCTGAATACGCGAACTCATGGCATTAAAACCACGCGCCGCACTCTCAGGGACAATCCCCGCAGAAATCATCGCGGTACCAAAAGCAGCCGTTTCACGGGCAGTGAGCTTAAACATGGTGGCAGCACCGGTGGCACGATTGGTAAAATCAGACACTTCACTGGCTTTAGCCGCCATATGGTTGGAGAGATGGTTGATGGCATCGCCTAACTCTTCAATGCCTGTCTGATTGAGTTTGAAGACATTGCGCAATTTGGCAAAGCGTTCACCAATCTGGTCCCCCGTCATATCAAAAGCCACAGCCGCTTTGGCAGCGTAAAGACTAAAAGCTTCGAGATCTTGCTCGCCAATCCCCGCTTGGCTGGCACTGGTCATCAGTTCCAAAACCTCACGTGCAGCAAGCGGGATTTTGGTTGAGGTCTCAAGAGCAAAGCGGCGCAATTCCTTTAAGCGATGCAGAGGCGCATCAAGAACCTTTTCCAAGCCCTTCATCGATTGATCAAATTGCATGGCCTTATAGAGGGGGGCAATCAAGGTTGCGGTTTGGGCAATTGCCCCCACCATGCGCCCTCGCGCTTGGATAAAAGCCATTTCAGCATTCTTGGTTGCATCCTCAAGATGTTGAGGATCAAACCAATTTTTAAAGTGTTGTCGTGTCTTGTTTTGCAAATGGGCAACATCGGCACTAAAGGCTTGCAAATCGCGCTTGGCAGAGGCTATCCCTTCTTGCAGATGATTGACAAAACGCACAACAAGGGAAACATCCATAACAGCTCCTATTCCAACATCTGCTGTTCATATTCTTGGGATTTCAAGCGTGCTAATTCATTGCGATAAAAAATGACATCCAGCCAATCCATCTGGTTGATCTCTAAAGCCGACCAACGAAAATGAAGCGCTAATTCGGCTCCAAATTGTCCAGCATAAGGGATTGGCGTCCCATAAAAAAAGCAAAAAAAGCCTTCAAGATTGCCATCATATCAACAGTATCAATCCGATCAATCAGTTCAACCGTTTCATGGGACATATCCGCCAAAAGCGCTGTAATGCCTTCTGTCGCCTCATTGGTGAATAAAACTTGCGAAAGCTTGACAAGCAGAACATCATTGGAGAGCGTTTTCTGCTTGCCAATTTCTGGAGCCAGCAATTGTGTCAATTGCGGTCCAATCAGCACTGCCAATTGCTTGGCATGTTTGAAGGTGGGGCGATAAAAGGTTAATTTATTGCGTGTTGCTTGCTTACCATCACTGTCTGATATAAGCAGCGGCACTTGCAATTCCACAGCAATGCTTGTTTGTAAATTTGTCATCATAGTTTCCTATAAATTGAGGATAGAGCGCCTGCGCCCACCAATATCCTGCCCATTGCGCACAAGCCAACCACCCCGTTTAAATGAAAAGCGATGCAAAACAGCACCATCCCAATATTCGCTATAGTCCCAAATATTCTTAATCTCACAATCATAGCCCGTCGCTTTTCCAGCAGTAAGACCCTCGCTATCGACTTTGACCAAGCGCCCTGTGACATCAATGGAATGTTCATGCTCGCGCCCATCTTCTTCAGACACCACATGTTTTTTGCCAGTAAATTTATGACGAAGACCAGGGGGACCAGCAAAGATACCGATAACTTCGGGGGTATGACTGCGGATCTTCATTTGCAAGCTTAAAGCTTTCACACCAAGACCGCTCACATCAATTTGCATATCAGAACCGCCTGGTTGATAGGTTTCGGTGAGTTCTTCTAAGGTGGGCAGTTTGAGTGTTTCAAGATCAAGATGAAGATTGACATCATCATCAACAATCAGGGTAAAACCACGAACAATCCGTAAAGTCATGCTTCACTCCTTGCTGCTTTGCGATAGCTCTCTAGCGTATCGCCAAATTGATAGGTCATTTTCTTTTGGATGTCTTCAGCCAATCGGTCAAAATAAGCGCCATTGCGCCGGCTCCCAAAACTTAAATCTTCTAGAGGAGGCACTTCTTCGGCATCAAATTCAACCCGCAGCTTGCCCAATTGCAAAGTGCTATTGGAATTCAAATCACGATCAAACCAAACACGTCCACCAAGCAGGGCACCACGAGCAATCATATCATCAAGAAACTGCGTGAGACTTCTCGTAATGGCAATGACATGTTGACCGGTCAAATTCTCATCATTGGCAAAAGGGCGGAAACTATTGATGATGGTCTTTTCCAGTGCTGCACGGGTGCGCACCACATTGACAAAGCGCCAAAGCGGATCAGAAGATGTGGTATGATTGCCCCATAAAATCCGTCCATTGGCAGCCATTTGACCTTGCGCATTTTGGCTAAGCCGTGCCGGAATAAAGGTAGCAATATCGGCTTGGTTAAGACGATTTGCCTCATGATCGATTTCGCCATCAAAATAGCTAATGGGGCGCGCTGTGCCTAAAATGCCATGTACATCTTGGTTTGAAGGCGACCAAAAAACACCCCCCTTTTGCTTATCGCGTTTGATAAACATCGCTGCGGCAAAGGGACTTGCCGGTTTAATACAATAACCACCCTCACCGTTTGCCACCCGTACAAAGGGGTCAATCAAATAACAAAAGCGTGAGGAAAAATCAGCGCGATAAGCAAGGCTTTCTTCGGTGTTTTTGCCCCCTGTGTCAAAAACCGCAATTGCTTGCAGCTTTTCGGCAACCTGTTCTAGCGCATCAGCCACAGGGTTTTTACCATTGTCAAGGCGCCCTGCACTATAAGCTGGTGCCAACAAAATTCCAGGTTCAACCCCTAAATGCCCACGTGCATGGGTCAAAGCATGAACACCGGTTAAGGCAGCATTGGACCCTACCATTTCGGCTTGTGTTTCAGAAATTGTCGACTTTTCTTCTACCCGCACAAGGACAATTTTGGCCTCAACCCCTTGCGCGCATACAGCATGAATCACATCAAGAGCTGTGCCCCTTTGCCCCAGCTTTTGGATTTTCTCTGTCTCATGGGTAAAAACCAAAACAGGCTCGTTTACCGGATAAATTTGTCCATCAGCATCAGGGGCTGTAACAACCGCGCCAATCGCCGTCTGATCAAATGTTGCTTAAGAACGTGATTTTTTACCTTGCTTAACCATATTGATCTTCAATTATTGTCAAATACACAGAGTTATTCTTTATTTTGATCTTTCCTTAATTCTGTAATGGAAACACCATTAATTCCCCAATTGTCTGTCTCCACTTCATCAATCACTACAACAATCGTTTTCGGATTTTTATTCAGAATATTCACTAATAATTGCGTTGCTCCTTCTATTAGTTGCCGTTTCTGTTCAGAGGTAACCCCTTCATTCGTAATTTTAATGTTTATGTAAGGCATAAGATCTCCATAATTTACAAATGTTGAACAAAAAAACTCAAATAAATGAACGCAAAAAGATTAAACATTATACATAATAACTATGCATTTTAAAGCTCGTATCCACCGGTGAAATATGCAGGCTACTGGAAGTAAAAATAGCATTTATTGATACAGGAGAAAGGAGTTGTGCTGCAATAAATAAGCAATCCAAACTAAATAATCGGTAACCCCATAATCTATCGATGATCCTATTAAGGGAAATGCCAAACTAAAGAGCACCATAGGGTGAATGCCTACGACACTGAAAATTGGCAATACAAAGAGAATACAGGCATAGCGCTGCCAAACAAAAATCGATGACAATGAGTGACTAAACGTCACCGGCAATAAAGGAATAAGCAAATCGCAAGTAGATATTAGCAGAATACATCCTAGCAAAAATATAATTTCACTTGATATACTGCATATCGCTGTCACCAAAGGAGTCAAAAAATCAATACTGCGTGAACTTCCACGCTCATGACATAGAGAATGATCGCCGTCAATGCAATGCTTTCCAATGCATTCAACCTGATAACTGTCAACGCAACGATAAATGTTAACCAGAAAAATATCCAAAAAATCCAAATTCTTACTCTCACTCCCTCTTTATTTGCTCTCCTCTCATCACAAACAATTTGGTTCGTTAGCGGTACAACAGGAAAAATGCACAACAATAACAGACTAAATAGAAAAAGTGGCATCCCCAAAGCAGCGGATATGAATATTGTGGTGTTCTAGGCATAGCAGCGAAAACTGCTGCTGCGCCAATGGTGGTAGGCATCAGTACCAGCGTGATTCTCATCATTCGCATCACAATAGCGGCCAAATGGCGAGAGGGAAAAACACTTTGTTTCAAGGCATCAATCATTAGAAAGATAACCCCTAAACTCATCGGCCAAATTAGAAACGCAGTCAATATCGCGATGGACAGGGTAAGCGAATCCTTTCTACAGTGTACTAACTGTTCAGAGAGAAATTCTGAAATACGCCATATATTCATCACATAGCGCAACAATCCCATGGCGAGTAATAGCCAAAAGACATCAGCAAAACGCACAAGCACAGTACGAATATCCGGCAAGTGCCAACGCCATATCAGCACTAAAGTACAAACCAATAAGATGACCACACCGCGGCGTGCATTTCCCTTCAACCACCAGTATGGTATCGTCAAAAGCAAATAACCGATAACGCTTACTCCACCCAATGGCATAAAAAACCAAGTTCTTATTGAGATAAATAGAAGAAAAATGAATAGCATCAGCATCGCCATTATAGAGGATACCAAGGACATGTGTATCAGGAAGCTTTGTACATCATCAATGTACATTAATTGTTGACACTTTTGTTGAATGGCAATTAGAAAGCAGCTCTGTCAATGACACAGCGCCCAGCATCCCGCAGTGCACGCGAATTAACTAAAGGCCTAGGCAAAATATATGTATAATAAAAATTGGGCCCCTCTACTGGATTACCTACCACCCATAATGTATTTTTGTACTTGTCCTTTATCGTCTATAGAATGCTGCCAACAGTCAATATCAATACCGCAAGGATGATATCCTTGGTTGCTAAAAGGCTGGATGATGTCCTGAGCAGCTAAATTTTGCATAAAAAGAGACTCATCACGCAACGGAGAAAAATTATCAATCTTCGCCTTGATCAGCACATCTCCATCAACTGAACTGTTTTCATCTTAGAAAACAGACTGAATTTCGAAACGGCTCGTACGAGCATTGAGAACAAGTTTAGGTGAAGGGCCACCAGCCAAAGTCACGATACCAGCCTCCTTCAGTGCCTTCAACTCTCGGTTTCGCTGCATCGGCGGACCAACAGAAATACGATTGAAATTTGATTGAAATATTCAATAAAGCACTTGTGAGATGAAGGCGTTAACCCGCAAAAATCAATTGCTGCACGTAAGATATCACGGACATCTCGTAACACATCTGTAGCAGCTTTCACTGAGCCATCAACATTACCCCCAGTGGTAGAATAAAGATCTTCACTCAAATGCTCAATGAAGAATCTTGTATAATCATTCAGAGAAGCGAATATTTTATTTCGATGAGGATACAGCAACGCTTGAATACACTACTCATCTTTGCAAGTAACAACATAGGATTCAGGGTCTAGCCAGTGCCCCAGCTGAGCACTTCGATAGACATAGCACATTTCTTTAAGAAACAGAGGTAAAAGCTGTGTTTCAAAAACCAGCTTCGGAGAACCGTTAGCAATGATAGACTGCTTACGCAGATGATGTATTGCATCAAGAGTAAGAAACGATGGTATATATTGTCCACTACCACCCTTTTGATTAATTCCGTGACTACTAAAAGGCAATGTTTGACGGGAGAAGTGAGCTATCATAGGTTCTTTGCCGCTTGATATGTAGTGCAATTGTCCAGCATTTTCAGTAAAAGTCCTACCGCGATCGTAAATCAATTGCGACAAAACATCATAGCTACTTAATCCAATCCCCTGCACCAGCACACGAGACTGAGCTTGTATAGAATCCAACTGTTCAATTGGATAAGGATTCGAATAATAGTTCAAAAATGCGTTTTTCCTTCGATGAACAAGCCACCAACTGTTGCAGATTTTCATCATGTGATGAATATGTATTCTTACCGTGACCCGTGGTAATATAAACAAAATCTACACTGTAACGATAACCATATTCCAAAAAAACATCTGTTTTATTGTCTTGGTGGATATGGAGATTGATAGCTTTTTGTTGGATCTCCTTAATACGAATACCGGAAGGTAAATCTTGCGTGAGCTCTTGATAAGCCCAAGACAGGTACTCACCTAACAAACGACGTGATAAATAATCATTTTCTCTGATTGTTCTCCCAACACCATGCTCTTGGTACGAGAAAAAACACCATTATTATTACGATAACCCTGTTGAATAGCCCATTGATAGAAATTTGGTCCCTTACGAATAGGCCCCACACCCTTAACTGTATCATCACCAAATAAAGTAATCTGGCAAGCTGCAGTGTTAACCAATAAATGATCGGGCTGATGCACACTATGAGTACCGGTTCCCATCTCACTCGGATCAATTAATAAAATATCAATGTTCCCAGAACATGGATAATGGTGATCAAGCGTTCGAGAATACTGATCTCGCGAGGACCAATGCCCAAAATAGCAACTGTAGTGTGAAGCATTCTGTAACCTCCCCTATTAGGATAATTTGACTTTTACAAAATGTTTCAAAAGAACTTAACAATTCTCTCGACTCTTTAGTTAAAATTGCGGATTTATGAAACGCCAACGACCTTTTTACAAAGACAATATTGACAGATTCCAGCAGCAGCAAAAAGCGCTACAGCCCCACAGATAACGGAAAGCGCAATAGTATGTGAACCAAATTGTAAAAAGCTCGTCAAGAGAGGTCCTAATATTTGGCCAAAGCCATAAGTTAAGGTAGCCAACCCCAGCAGATTTATGCCATACGGCGCATGCAAACGCTTAGCTAACGGCATAACTAAAGAAGTCGTCCCCATAAAAGTAAATCCAAACCCTATGCAACTGAGAACGATCAGGAAAAGAGAGTGACTGAATAATGTCAGTAATACGCATCCTCCTTGGATAAGCAAATTGAGCATTAGACAACGTAATACCCCCCACCGATGTGCTCCCCATAACCAAATGAAACAACTAGGAACAATGGCTATTCCAACAAACGACCATAAGTGGTTAGCGAGCAGTTGGAAATTAAATGTTTTCGCCATCATAGGAAGATATGTCGCAACAATAATATAACCGAACCCAGCGAGTCCATAAATCAAAGCGAGTTCCCACCAAACGATATTTCTGGGTGCCAATGACTCATTACTAGCAAATTGAGATGCCTCAACACGACGTGGAAATAAAACAAACAACAAGAGCAACAATACAACAGATATTAAACCAGCTCCAAACCAAATATTTTTCGCGTTCAGCGATTGACTCAAACCAATAATAACAGACTCATTACCCAGTAGAATACCAACGCCCACACCTGCATAAAGCGAAGCAATAACCCACACTTTGTGACTACGCTGCATAACCGTAATAGAACTAAAAATCATCATTGCCGCACTTGCGATACCGGCAGCAAAGCGGATAAAGAGGACCAAGTAAAAGTTTATTGTAAACGCCATGGAAAAAATAAGTGCACTGGTCCCTATAGCTGCACCAGATAGCATGTAGGAAGGACTGGATATATTCCCAACTCTGCAAAACGAAAAAAATATACTCCCAACTAAATAACCGCCATAATTAGCGCTAGCTATATAAGAAAGTTGACTAAAGGTAAACAATCCTTCATCCAACATAACTGGTAATACCGGTGTATAGAAAAATCGCCCAATCCCCATCCCCAAAATCATAATAATCATACCAAACATAGCGACTCTGAAATCATTCAAATCTTGACAATTATTTTTCCCCTCCATTCCTCTTAACCCCTTAACTGATAATTCTTTCGTCCGCATTTTATCCTACCAACAGTAGAACTTATCTCAGAGAATAAAAGCCAATCTCGCCCTTTGTTTAAGAAACTAGGGCAACATAGTTAGCGATTATTGTCAACATTACTGGATCAGTTATATGCATTTCTTCGTTTTACACTTTACTTCAATATATGTTCTCCTCCCCACAAAGCTTCTTTTTCAGAACAATAATAGCTGAAATTAAGCAGCAATAACAACGGAGATCCTCAATAAGCATGCCCCCGTTTAGACAAGACAATCTCCCCTAAAGCCACCGCCTCATCAGGCGCGACCACAATATCTGTTAAGGGCTGTGTTAAAATCACATGGTGGACACCTTCAACCATCAAGCGGCTTATAATCCAACTTAAAGACAGATCACGCCCAAGCCTTTGCACGCATGCCCATTCCGTTTGCAAATTGTTCACGGCTTTTTCCAAAACAAAGGGACCTTCATTGGGCAACAACCAGAGATCAGCATGCACATCAATAATCCGCTGTACAGCACTTTTCACAAGGATATGATCATTGGTCATTTTAACCTGTTTTTCATCAAGAGCTGCTTGTACCTTAGCAATCAAAGCCTCATCGGCAATACCAGAAGGGCTATCGCTAAAAAGCGCAACATGAATAAGCGGGCTTTTCCCCACACGAAAACAAAAGCATCTTTGACACGGATATCGCTTGAGAGGGCAAAATATTGATAACGTGGGACTGTGCCACCCGTGGAGTGCCCTTGTCTATTCAAACGAATACGGCGACGATAGCGTTCATCATCCTCATCCAAAAGGCGGGAAACCCCATGAAAATCCCCCAAATGGTCTAAACTTGTCCCACGCGCAAAGGCAAGGAGATTGTCCCGCGTCACCTCATTTGCCCGCTGGCGCAACAGCAACTCTTCATAAGCGGCTGCTTGCAATTGAATAACCACGGGATCATAAGCCGTCTTTTTCACATTATAAGGGATATTCTGTGCGGCAAAAAGCTTGGTTAAACGGGTGATTTTTTGCTCTAAAATGGCCTCAACGGAAAGTTTTTCAAGAATTGGTGAGAGAGGCAACTGCTCAAATTCTGTCATCACCCACCTCTAAATCAACACTTATCGGCTCCTTATGTGACCAATCGCACCAAATGCCCATCGGGATAAAACACATCTGTGAGAACAAAATGGAATGTTCCCTCCCGCGTTGCTTTTATCAAATCAATCTTTTGCAACGAAAATCCAGGCTCTCCACATTCTGGATCATTTAAAGCTTGTACAATTGCTTGATAAAGCTGCAATATTGTCGCCGGATCAGCATTAGCATCTTGGAAAGCTCCAACATCACATCCATAATGACGCCGCAAAACCCGTGTGCCAATCTTTGTTGTCAAACATTTACGAAGGGACTGACAGCAGTGTGCCCAATCATATAACAGAGAGCCATCCTGTTCGTTTACTCCACAGCGCATGCTTTAAGCACCTTTTGCTGCCTTTGTTGAAGAAACGACAGGTGTTTGTTTCTCAGCAATCTGACTAAGCTGCAATGGGTATTTTGCCGCCTCATCGCTTAAACAAATTTCTTCACCTTTTCCCGGCGAACGATTGCCTGCCACAAAATCCACATTGGTTAAAATGACATAAGTTTTTTCACGCATGATAAACTCCTTTAAAGAGGGCTAGAGGTTGTAGAGGGATCAATTTTGACCCCACCATGTTTGTGGTTTGCTCCAACAGATGTTTGATTATGGTACAAATCTTCTGCTTAAATCTGTACGCTTTCACTGATCGCAAAACGGGTTTTCTGATGACAAAGCAGCAAACCTTTTTCACTCAAATGGATTTGATTTTCCCCATGGGAAAGGATCAGTCCCTCTTTTGTAATACGCAAAGCGCCACCGGCATAACACAGCGCTAACTCTTGGTGTTGATGTGCGAGATTTGGCGCTTCCTCACTATAGCTATCACGAACCACCAAAGAGGCCGGACCTATTTCCCCATGGGGATTAAACAACCGCACCGGATCACCAACATTTAAAGGCATATTGCTCGAAACAGCCCCAGCTGCTTCTTGTGCTTGCAACCAAGGCGATAACACCGCCTGCCCCTTTTGCCCTCGTGAGGAAACTTGCACCCGCACCCTATGTCCATCAACTTCTGCAACCCACCCAATCATGTGCTGGTTGGCAAGACAGAGTTCAAGCTTATCCAGCCATTTCATAATTTGCCGAAAAGTCGTGGTGAATTGGCTTGTTATCTGGTGAAGGTGAAATGTTTAGTGGCATGGCAAAGGCAAAAACAGCAGGTTTTAAGGTATTTGATCTTCCTACTAGACTGATAAAAAAGCTCGGTCACATAGTTTATACAACCTATCGCAACGCAAAAATAAAACTCTCCCCTTGAAGATATAGCGGAATTAACGGAAGAGTTTTATCGAAAGTTGCAAGAGCTTGTTCAATACATCAATGCCCCAGAAGAAGTCGAGCTTAGTTTGCCTTTTCTAAAGTTGCATTTAAAGCATCAAATTGAAGCTGAAAAAGCACACCTAACAACCACATAAATATGGCTTAATATCCCTTTAAAAAGAAAAATGTAGGCGCGTTTCTCCTTACATTAATAAAGTAAATTAACTTATTATTTTTTTTAAGATTATATGAGATAAAAATAGAAACGCTCGATAACGAGCGTTTCTATTTTTCTTTTTTAGCCATTTTGGACTGATCTTGAAGTTTGTTTCACTTTTTTCTTCATTTTTTCAAAGGGTCTTCAAAGCTGGTTTTCTAGACTTTCATAGACTTTTTAAAATTCTTCAAAGGATTTTTAAAAACCATTCAAAGCTTTTTCTTATTTTTAGTACAAAATTCCAATTTTTTACATTTTTTGCTCTTTTGCCATTTTTAGGTGTCAAAATCTCTTTTGACAAAACACGCATTTCAGGATGAAAATAACAAATTGCTATGTATTCCTACCTAATCCCACCTTTTTCCACTTACTGCAAAATCTACAGTCAAGCTGCAATGCATTAATCAGAAGTTGTACTTTTTCTATAAATTAAGAATATTTTTATCAATGTGTTTTATCTATTTTTTTGAAGCTTGAATATTCCTTTTCAAAAAGGTGTGGGCTTTCAACAATGAGTTTTTTTCGTGCTCTTTGTAATTGTTTAATAACTTCATCAATTTTTGATGGAGAATAAGAAGATTCTTGGCTATCCAATATATTCTGTTTCTCTCTTCTCTCATAAAAACATTGCATCTGAGATTGAAGCATTCTAATCTCCTGAAAGAAGAGACGCCCAGATTCCTTAAAACCATTATTAAGCGAAAAAAGCTGATCGGAAATCGATAGCAAAATTTGTTTTATAAAACGTTCATTTTCTTGGCGTTTGCGATATTCTAAAATAAGAGCATGACTTATCTCATCTAGCTGTTTTTTTGTAGAATCAATTTGATGTAATAAATTCGGTTTATCCCCCATATGACCTTCTCTCGCCTTCAAAAGCATATTATGAATATCTAATAACTTAACTGCGGAATGAGATAAACAATCAACTAATGCAGGCGTATCAATATAGCGTTTTCGTGCAACCATCATGAACTCATTAATGACTGTTTACATTCATTCCGCTATTTATTTGTATTTTACAAAGCCATTCTAAAGAAAGTGCTAAAAAACATCCATTTGCTATTCATTTATATTTGAAAAAAATGTTCATTTTTCTCACACTCAATGTCGCACTGTAGAAGTTAAAAAACGTACAGGTGTATAAAGAATAAGATGGGTTGTTTTTTCCAACACAGTACTACTATCAGCAAGAAGCGCCTGACTAGGTGATAATTCTGTACCTTGCATAATTGTTGAAGCCAACGAACCTTCTCGAGAAAGAGCCATCAACGTTGGTGAAGATGCAAAAACATTATGCGCCCCACCATCAACATTAGAGAAATCAAGGACAGCTATTCCATTTTTACGCAACATTTCAATGTCTGAACCATCTCCCACACGATGGTGTCCTCCCGTAAGACGTCCGGAAACAGCGAGCGCTTTATCGGCACGAGAGACCAAAATAGCTGTAGGTTGAGGCAATTTTTTAATATCATTGAGTTGACGTTCAAATACATCAACATCAATATCCGGTGCTGCCATTAAAAAACTTGTAATACGGCGAATTGGTTTATAGTTTCCCTGTAATGCTAAAGTTCTAAATGACTCCATTATAACAAAATTACCCATAGAATGCGCAATAACTGAAATCTGATCAGCATTGGTTTCACTGATGACTTTCAAAAGCTCTATCAGTCCATCACGCGCAAAATTAGCGCTATCTCGGTCATAAATATAAAGAGGAACTGATCCAGCAGATGGCCAAGAATAGTGTACGGAAACAACATCCAAAGAGTAATCGGATGTAAACTGTGCTGTACGGAACACGCCATCAGCAAAGTTGTTGTTATAGCCATGAATAAAAAGAAAAATTTCTCTTTTTCCTTTTGGCTTTTTTGCTAAAGCAGTATTTAACTGCTGCTTAAACTGTTCTTTGTTATCGTATTTTTGTAATGCTACTGCTGCAAAATACTTATCATGAGTAGGTTTATAAGCGTTTATTTCAACAAGACCCTTTACATGTTGTTGAGGTATCCCTACGTCAACGCGATTATAGTGCACTTTATTTGATCGCTCTGCTCCATAAGGCTGAGAATAATTATTTTGCATCATACGACTTGTTGCAACATACACTGGAACAACAGTTTTTGGAAGAACTGGTCTATTTTCAACTTCTCTTTGTACTGCAATCATAGACGGTGTCGCATGAACCCCATGCCAAAGCACAGCACGTGATGCACTACATGCCGTTAAGAAAGAAAGACAAATGAAGAATATCAAACACTTTAAAAACACTGTAATTCTCACGACAATACCAACCAGTCCTGACAAAAAGACCACCATTTCAAATTTACAGGTAAAACAAAAATTTTTCTATCTTTAAAAGAAAAACATTGCTAGGAATGCACCAATAGACAATACACCTCCCCGCCACTATATACGAAACAGCCTCTTTCTTAAAGGCTTATACAACTTTATTTACTACAGATTTATTTACTACAGAAAATTTAAATGGTGCGGTCGAGAGGTACCATTTTATAACATTTTTATAATATTTTTCAATAACTTAATAAAAATATTAAATAACAAAACCACCTTTTAAACCACCTGATATATAGAATCTATAACGTTATCAGATAACATTATCATCTATATATTGCAATTACGAATCAACAGTTCTTTTCGGAGTGTCTAACTTTTGCTTATCCATCTTTTAAGATGTGAGAAGATATTATCGAGCGCATCCATAAGGCGGGCAAAGTCAAGAATAAACATAAAGACAAAAAACATCATCCACTTCATAAAACGAGACATCATCTTCACACCCTGATACGCGTTGATCATCTCATGAAGGAGCTCTCGTTCTCTCTCTGTAAGCTCTTGCTCGTCGCTCTTGGGATTTCTGTTCATCTTTCCAACCACATAAATGCGCCCCATGCTTGTTATGCTTTAAAATATCTCTTGCTAAATTGGCACTGATCACACCAACATCCTGCTGGTCCAAATAAATCGGCAACCAACCACCACAACTCTCAATCCTCTTTGCTGCGCACCCAACGAGAAAGATCACGGCGCACATCACCATCACTCTTCTGATTAACTTCATTTTCAACCTCAAGACGTGTTTTTACTTGCTTTAAAGCGTCCTCTGTTTGCTTGTGCTGTTCGCTTTTCTTGCCTAAATAAAACGCCTTCGCTAAAGCCATAAAAAAAACGGCTAAAGCCGCTGTAAACATCAAGTAATATTTCTTGAGATAAAACATCATAGCCGTTGCTCCCGAAACCGCTTGGCAACAAACACAAGACCAACACAAGCCGCTAAAACCATCAGACCGGCTAAAGCCCATTGAATAGGACCATTGCCTGCTAATAAGCCTCCAAGACCAGAGCAAGAACCTATAATTGGTGCTAAGGCTTCTATTTTAAGTGCACCCGTTGCCTCTTTCACTTGAACTCTTTGATAGTTAGAAGAAACATAAGACCCTCGAGCCCATAACCCCGCTTCGGCAGCGCGCCGATTGGCTAAACCTTTTAGAACTTTGCCTCCTGCCTTATTCCATTTTTGCAATTCAAAAGGAACAGACGCATAATCACCCTGATTAAGCCTTTTTAACAAAGTCGAGTTGTAAAAAGCGCGCGTTCCTACATTATAGCAAAATGACACGAGCGCTGCGAACTGTTCATCCGTTAACGAAACCTTCACCGCTTTTGCAACAGCCTTCTCAAATTGCTTTAAATCCTCACAAAGGATTTCTTCTGCTTGCTCTTGCGTAATCGACATGCCCTTCTTAACAAACGGTTCGCCTGCCTTACTGGTGTGCCCATAACCAATCGTCCAAACGCATGCCTTATCTAGATATGCATCCAAACGGAGACCTTCCCATTGCTTGATTAGCGCTAAACCCTCTTGCGATATTTTTCTCATTGCCTACTCCATAAAAAAAGCCCCACAAAAGTGAGGCGGGATAATCTCGTGATGGCTGTGAGTGATTTATTGGCTGTTGTCTCTTATTAATTGCTCGACCTCCTCAACACTAAAGCCAACAGAACTGAGAAAAGAATATTCATCCTCTTGCAATTCATACAGATAGCGCTTCTCAACAACAGCTCCCTCTAAATCAACCGGCATCTCTGTTACCGTCTCAATCTTATGCCTCTCATCCTCAAGTCCCTCTTCTCCTTCTCCAAGTTCTTTGACACGAACCCAATAAAAACGCGTTTGTAAAAGTACCTTTAGCCTTCTCACCGTTTCATCACGGTCATAATCAAGCATGTTCAAATAATCTTCTTTGCTATTTAAATGCTCTGGATACTCTCTCATCTCTCTTGCCTCCTTTAGACAAAATGCCGTGGGCGACTACAGCCACGAGCTCCTATGATTTCATCCTTAAAACTCCGTGAATAATTACTAGAGCGAATAAACACTCCATTACCAACACCACCACCCCAACTGCCTCCCCCTACCAAAACATTCATAACCGTTCTAAACGTGACCCTTCCAGCTATCGTAGAAGGAACCTGCATAGGGAAAGTTGCTAATAAAAATTGCCAAACATAACCACAACCATCCTCACAACCAATATACGAAATCATACGCCTATCGGCTGTATCAACATGACCTCCTGAATGTTTTGGGCTAGGAGCTTTTCTCCCTTGAATGCTTGTTTTATTATTGCTCCCATACATAGATGAAGCAAACTGTTCATCACTCAACAAAGACTTCTTAACACGCATCAGATCTTCTAAAAAATCTGTATATCTACGACTTGTCATGATCGTGATACCATACGCAGAGCGTGTCGTTTCCCCCGTGCCTGACTGAAGGTAAATATCAACCCAAAGATTTTGTGAGGGGTCATAAACCATTCCTTCTGGAGAACTATGCGGACGGTGATTAAGACACCAAACGGAGTTGGGTAAAATATCCCCTGCCCGATAACCAGACAACGGATGCCCATCAATAATACCAACATCCGCACAAAGCGTATGAAACCCGCCTATTTTCCTCGAATTATTAACCGTGTAACCCCTTGGATAGGTAGAGTTTTCTGACAAAACAAATTTGTGAGACTGTCCTCCATCCGAAACAAAATAAACATAATAATCCTTGCCCGCCGAAAGAGAAGGAACGGAGATTCTTGTATCTGTCGTATAACTGGCAACCAAAACATCATTGGCGAGTGCCAAAGAAATATGCGTTCCTTTTTTTAACGTTAATTGTCTTTTTCCCGTCGCAACAAGAAACGGTGTGGAAATGGAAAGAACCGTTAAATTGGACTGTTTCAATAAATCCTTTGCCTCTTGCGCTAACGCTTTTGCCTGTGAGGCTACTGTATTGGCAGAAGAAACCGTTGCTAGGGAATTCTTAATACCATCAAATTCTTGCTGCGTCGTATTTGCTGTTTTTTTTGCTTGCTCTGCAACAGTTTTTGCTTCCTCTGCTGTCCTTTTCGCTCTGTCGGCTGTTTCCTTGGCTTTACCAGCTTCGCTCTTGGCTTGATAGGCTTGGGAATCTGCTGCCTCGGCTTTTTTCTTGCCTTCTTCTGAGTACGTCCGTGCTAAACTTACCGACGCTTTCAAATTATCAACAACTTGATTAATATCTATTACTCTACTCGTTGCTCCAGATGCTTCATTTTTGGCTGCTTCTGCTATAGACCGCGCTTGCTCGGCATCATGTTTTGCATAACCCGCTGTCTGCTTGGCTTCCTTCGCTATCTTTTGGGCTTCCTCCGCTTCATTTTGTAAAGATGCTGCCTTTTTACCAGCTGCTTCTGCTGCCTTCTGTGCCTCTTCTGCTTGATATTTTGCACTATTGGCTATATCTTTCGCTTTACTTGCTTCATCCTTCGCCTCATACGCTCGGTCATCGGCTTTATCTGCTATTTTCTTGGCTTCTTCTCCGGCACTTCTAGCCAAGCTTGCTGTAACCTTAGCGCCATCAGCGACTTCCCGCGCATCATGCGCTTTATTCCAAGCTTCCAAAGAGTTGCTTGCCGCCTTTTCCGCCTGACTCCTAGCTTGCTCGGCATCATGTCTTGCAAAACCTGCTGTCTCCTTAGCTTCTTTCGCTATTTTTTGAGCTTCTTCCGCTTCTTCTTCTAAAGACGCTGCCTTTTTACCGGCTGCTTCTGCCGCCTCCTTTGCCTCTTCTGCTATATATTTTGCATTACCAGCTATTTCCTTGGCTTTTTCTACTTCTTGCTTGGCTTCATACGCTCGGTTATCGGCTTTATTCGCTATCTTCTTCGCTTCTTCACCTGCCATTTCTGCTAAACTTGCTTTAACCTTGGCACCATCGGCGACTTGCTGCACATCATAGACTTTACTCAAAGCTTCAGAAGCGGTGCTTTTTGCTTTTTCCGCATCACTCCGCGCTTGCTCCGCGTCATGTTTCGCATAACCCGCTGTCTGTTTCGCTTCTGTCGCTGCTTTTTGGCTTTCATCCACTACCGTTGCTAACGATTCTGCCTTCTTCTGTACCCCTTCGGCAACCTTCTTCGCTTCTTGGGCTGTGCTCTTGGCTTCTTGCGCTAAAGTCTTTAAGGCATCTTCATTGGAGGAGACGACTTGCCTTTCAGCGCTTGCCGCCTGCTCTGCTACCGCTTTCGCTTCATTGGCTAAACGCGTTGCTTCTGAGGCTTCCTGTTGTGCCTGTTCTGCTTTCACTGTTGCTGTTTCTGCCGCGCTTTTGGCTTCTTCTGCTACACCCTTCGCTGCATTGGCGGTAGAGGTTGCTGTTTCTGCTACAGATTTTATACTCTCAACGGCTTGCTTAGCTTCATCCGCTGTTTGCTTTACATTATCAATCAAGCTTGAAGCTGCCGTTGACGTATTCTTGGCATCCGTCGCTGCACTAAGCGCTGTATCACAAGATTGCTTGGCTTCTCTTGCCGTCTGCTCTGCTCGATTGGCGGTTTCCCTCGCTCCATCGGCTATATTCTTTGCCAAATCCACCGTGCTCTTCACATCTTCGACTGATTGTTTGACTTCAACAGATTTCATCTTCGCTTCAGAGGCTAGCGTTTCGACTGTTAATGCCTTATGTTCTGCTCCTTCTGCCGTCCTCTTGGCTGCTTCCGCTGTCGTCTTAACCTGTTCACTCAATTGCTTAAGACCATTGGCTAAAGACAGCGCGCTCGACGCTGTTTCTTTTGCTTCACCTGCTACACTAGAGGCTGTCTCTGCTGTGCGTTTGGCTGCATTCGCTGTTGTGAGAGCTTCTGTACTGCTCGCTGTCGCTGTTTCGCATGCACTCTTAACAGTTTCAACAATTTCCTTGAGATGATCTGACGTTTTCTTGCTTGCTTCCGCAATCCCTTTGGTCTCATCGGCTAATGACTTCGTATCACTGGATACCTGTTGTGCTTCGTCTGCTTTACTCTTGGCTTCTTGTGCTAACGTCTGTGCTGTTTCTGCTATCACCTTCGCATCATCGGCTGTCTGTTTGGAGACATCGGCTATCGTCTTAGATGAATCCGCTGCTTGTTTCGCTTCAGTTGCTAAGGTTTGTGCCGTTGATGCCGTTGCCTGCGCTTCTTGTGCCGTAGTGACCGCTGTTTCTGAAGAACCCTTTGCCTGCTCTGCTATACCCTTCGCCTCAACCGCTGTTGCTTTCGCTTCTGTCGCTGCGCTTACCGCTGTTGCAACCGATTGCCTTACTTCTGTAGAAACCTCCTCAACGCGCGTAGAACTATCCTTAACGCCTGAGGATAATCGCTTGGCTTCTTCTGCTAAATTCTTCGCTAAATCCGCTGTGCTCTTCACCTCTTCAACTGATTGTTTGGCTTCTAAAGCTTTCATCGTTGCTTCTGTAACGAGTGTCTCTACTGTTAAAACCTTCTGTTGTGCTCCTTCTGCTGTCCTGTTTGCTGCCTCCGCTGTAGCCTTCACATGTTCAACCGATTGCTTAAGACCATTAGCTACAGACACTGCCATCAATGCACTTTCTTGTGCTTCACCGGCAACATTGGATGCCGTTGTTGCTGTCTCATTGGCACCTTGTGCCGTCGTGAGAGATGCTGTCGCTGTATCCTTCGCCCCATTGGCTAAATCTCTAGCCTCATGCGAAACACTCTTCGCATCATTCGCCGTATTAAGAGCTGTTGATGCTGTTTGACTTGCATCCATAGCCGTCGAAGTTACTGAAGAAACTTTTTGCTCTAATGCTTCCGAAAAAGACGTTGTTGTTGCTTTGACCTGTTCTGCTAATCCTTTTGCCTCTTCTGCCGTCTGATTAGCTGCTGTCGCTGTCTGTGCTGCTTGTCCGGCTACTTGTGAAACAGCAGAAACTTCTTGTTTTGCCGCTCTTGCCAATTGCTCCGCCCGTTCTGCACTCTCCTTAGCTTGTCTCGATTCTGATAGCGAGGTCGAAGCCGTTGCTTTGCACTCTCTTGCATCTGTAAGGGCTTCCTCTACTGTCCTTGCTATTTGCGTAACCTGTTGAGAACTTTCCGTAGATGCTGTCGTTGCTTTGTCTGCTAATCCTTTTGCCTCTTCCGCAAGACTCTTCGCATCATTTGCCACCTGCTTTGCTTCTTCCGCCGCTGTCGTTGCTGCCGTACCAACAGCCTTAGCATCTGTAGCCGTCGTGACAACACGAGAAACCTCTTCTCTAACTTCTGTTACCGTCTGCTTCGTCTCATGAGCAAGCGTTTCTGCCGTTTCTGCCTTACTCTTAGATGCTTCTGATAACTGTTTTGCTTCATCTGCTATCGATTTTGCTTCATTGGCTACCGTTTTTGCCTCATTGGATACTGTTACTGCTGTTTCTGCTATACCTTTCGCTTCATTCGCTACCCTCACGGCACCTTCACTTGCTTGTTTGGCTTCCACGGCATTCGTAACCGCTCCTGAGGCGACTGTCTTGGCTCCTTCTGCCGTTGTTTTTGCATCATCCGCAAGACGCTTCGCATCTGTTGCTATCTGCTTGGCTTCATTCGCAATAGTCGTTGCTGTCGTGCTCGCATTCTTCGCATCTGTTGCCGTCTGCTTGCTTTCATTCGCAAGGCTCTCTGCTAATTCTGATTTACTCTGAGACCTTTCCGATAAAAGCTTTGCATCATCTGCTACGCCCTTGGCTTCATTCGCTGCTCTCTCTGCTCCTTCAGACGCTTGTTTGGCTTCTTTTGCAATAGAAACAGCTCCTGAAACTTCTGTCTTAACTGTTTCTACTTCTTGCTTGGCTTCATCACTAGCACTCTTGGCTTGTTGGGATAAGTTCTGTGCATTCTCCGATTGGCTCTTTGCTTCACCTGATAACTGTTTGGCTTCTGCGGATAGACTCTTCGCTTCTGCTGCCTCTGTTTGTGCTTTTGATGCCGCTTCATGCGCACTGCGTGCATTATTAACCGCTGTCTCTGAATGGCTTTTCGCATCACGACTTGCTACCAAGGCTTGATCTGCCGTTGCTTTCGCTTCCGTTGCCGCAGTTGTCGCTGCCGTCACTCCTTCTTTCGCAACATTCGCTGCTGTGAGTGCTGTCGTCACTGTTTCACCGGTTTTCGTACTCTCTGTAAGCGCTCTGTCCGCTAATCCCTTCGCTTCTTCCGCCTTTTGATAAGCACCATTGGCGTGCGCCGTGGCTTGCTCCGATTCTTGCCGAACTTGGACGATCTGCTCCGCGGTCGCAAAAGCTTCATAGGCATAAAGGGACGCTGTTCCTAATAATTTCGGTACAACAATCGTGTTGATAGATTTCCCCTCTCTAATCTCTTCTTTCGTTGCTACCGGTATTTGATACTCATGCGTGTGGTAAGGTATCCCCATGGTCTTGCTCCATCAATTAAAATGAACACTCTTTCAGCTCTTCTAGCTCGCTGCTTAAAACTTTTATCCGCTCTTCTAGAGATTGGATTGAACCCTCAAATTCTGAACGCAAAGACGCCCTCAACAAATCCAAAAGCCCATTAAGCGGCGCGTGGACAAAATGCTGTCCTGAATACAAAACGACCCGTACTTGAGACGGGTCGCTTATGCCTGAAATCGCAAATGGTTTTGATAACATTGTAACCTCATGTCTTAATGCCAAACACAACCGATACATTAATCGGGCGTGTTTCTTCCCCGCCAACCCTTTCCGCTAAAAGATGGTGTTCATGATGCCCACTACTCTCTAAACCCTGCGTGATAGGCGTGGAGTAATAAAGAAAGTTTGCAAAAGGGCTCCTGATAAACCAAGGCAAACGTGCAGGTTTATCCGCTTCGGTAAACCAAAAAGGCTTAGTGTGTTCAGTCAATTCCTCAAAGGCTTCTTGGCATTTCTCATAGCCATCATCGCTTAAACCAACACACTCCTCATCAACCGCCCTCTTCCTCCTTGGCAAAGAAGCCTCAACAGACAGATCTCGTTTCTTGCGCGAGGAAAAACGCTCTGAAACTGAGGGACCAATAAAATGATCATGCGATTTCAAAGAACAGCCTTGGAAACTGGCAAAACTACGCCATGGGTCGACATTGCGCCCCCCATCCAAACCACGCAAAAACACCCCACGTAAATCGGGAACATTAAAGGTGCGTACACCATCCCCTGCTCCCCAGCTCGTACCTATCGTCAAAAACAGATCTCTATAATCCTCACGCGAATAAGCACGCCCATCGCAAAGAAGCCAACCAGAAGGCAAGTTTTCCATGGCAAACGGACCGATAAGACCACAAGGCAAACGCTTTAAAGAAGTCGATTTTTGTATCGTTGGATTGAGAAGTTGCCAACCCGTTATTTCTTCATCATACACCAAACTATAAAGACAACCCTGTTGAAGTTCGCCTCCGGTAAGCTGGACAAGACCCGTTGCTGTCGCTTTGTAAACAGGTTGGCTTGCTAACCCATTCAAGGAAACCGTTGTCACTCCAATAGTCGTGCATGGAGATTGAAAACGCAAAAATATCCCTGTCTGATACTTGGAAAAAACTGTGTGACTGTTCAGATAAATCTCTACCTTTTTCTGTTTATCATCAATCTTAAACGTGCTTATAAAAGCGCCCCCCGTATCCGATAAATACTCCTTTACCCTCTGCATCATCATACGCGCACTATTGTTGACCGTATTGGGGGATTGCCCCTCTGACCAATTGATGAGACTATCAGCACCACCATTTTCTGATGCTGTTAAGGACCAGTCATAAATCGTTGACATCTCAACCTCACGTTTTTATCGCAAAAACAACCGATACATTCTTTGGGCGGGTCTCATGCTCTCCTGAACGCTCCAAAACAACATCTTGCATATGAAGATGGGAATGCGGGAAAGCAAACTTATGGTGAACACGGATATCTTCTACTTTTACCCCCAAACGTTCTGCAAGTTTCAATCTTTGTTGATCATTCAGTTCATAACCCCATAAAATAGTGATATCCCCATGCCAACTTTCTTTCTCCCCTTCACTATTCAAAATGGAAAAGCTCTCACCACCATGGTCATGCACCTTTATGCTATCATTTTGTAAGGTTGCAAAACTACGCCATGGGTCAATCTGACGGTCATCATCTACACCTCGTAAAAACACCCCGCGCAGATCGGGAACATTAAACTTCGTATGACTCTCCCACCCTCCCCATCTGATCCCTATCGCTTCATACAGAGCACTATAATCACTGCGCGAATACGCCTTTCCATCACACAATAACCAATCTGAAGGCAAAAACTGCATGGCAAAAGCCCCTATCGTGCCTGAAGGATAAGGTGAAATAACTGGAACAGGAGAAGGAATGGGGGTAGGATTCAAAACTTGCCAAAGCCCATGATTATAAACAACGCTATAAATACACCCCTGTTGGAACTCGCCCCCTGATAAAAACTCTGCTCCTCTTTCTGTTGTTTTATAAACAGCTTGTCCCTCTAATCCATTAAGCGCAAGGGTCGTCTCGCCAATATTCTTGCCCCGCGCTTTAAAGCGCAAAACCAGATCATTATTATATTCTTTAAGCTGTGACTTGCTCTCAAGCCTAATGGCTGTTCTTTGCTGCGCTGCATCATTCGTAAAAACACTTTCAAGGACACCACATGTATCTGTAAGATACTCCTTTACCCGCTGCATCATCACACGCGCACTGTTATTCACCGTGCTTGGTAATTGTCCTTCAAACCAATTGATTGCATCATCACTGTAGGCATTTTCTGATGCCGTTAAAGACCAATCATAAATCGTTGACATCTCAACCTCATGTTTTTATCGCAAAGACAATCGACACATTGATCGGACGGGTTTCACCCGCTCCTGAACGTTCCAAAACAATATCACTCCTATCATCAAGTGTATAAGGCTCGACAATGTATCCGTGAATATTCTCACTCTCTATGCCGGTAAAAAGCGATATGACACCGCCCTCAAACAAACGTAACCTATGACCCAATATATCTGTGGTATTGCCATCCCAATAGTTTTCGTTGCTTACAAAATGAGAAAGAGAAAGTGTTTGACCCTCATGTTGATGTGACTGCATGAGATCTGTCTGAATACTTGCAAAGCGACGATTAGGGTCAACATTGCGCCCCCCATCCAAACCACGCAAAAACATCCCCCGAAAATCCGGTACATTAAATGTTGTCACCTCATCCCCTGCTCCCCAAACCGTTCCTATCGCCTCAAACAATGGTCGATAAACAGTTCGTGAATAGGCTTTCCCATCGCATAACAACCAACCCTCAGGAACATTGCGCATCGCAAAACTGCCTATAAAACCTGAAGGATAAAGACTGCTGTCAAAATCTTGAGATAAAGGCACCGGTGTAGGATTTAAGAGATGCCAACCATCCTTGCTATAAAGCAAACTATACACACAACTGTTCTGAATCTCCCCTCCTGATAAAAGCTGTGCTCCTCTTTCTGTTGCCTTATAAACAGGCTTCCCTTCTAACCCATTCAAGGAAACCGTCGTGACCCCTACATTCTTGCCCGTCGCTTGAAACTGGATAAAAAGACCCGCCTTATACTCTGTAAACTGCGACGTGCTTTCAATCTTAATCTCTGTGCGTTGTTGCTCTTCATGAACCGTAACAACCCCGACAACAGCACTTCCTGTGTCTGTAAGATACTCCCTTACCCGCTGCATCATTACACGCGCACTGTTATTGACCGTATGGGGGGATTGCCCCTCTGACCAATCAATCAGATCATCAGCGCGTGTGTTATCAGACGCTCTAAGCGACCAATCATAAATCGTCGACATGTTGGTAAATCCTATACCCTATAAAAGGGTCCGTAAAACGCTCTCATAAAGTCTGACATCAGAGGGGCTTCCTCTTCATCATTCTCATCTTCTGAAGCCTCTTCCTGTGAGGCTAACAGAGCCTTTAAAACCTGAAGCAAATTCTCGCGATTGCCAAATCCCCCCTGTGCAACAGAGCCTCTATAAACAGCAGGGTGACGAGAAGGCTGCTGTCCACCATACATCTGCAAAACGTGATTGACAAAATCACCAGCACGCATATCCCTGTTTCCGCCATTCAAACCAACGGCATTGCTGCCAACAATTTGTGCCGCTTGGGCATGGGGATTTTGCAAAAGACGCGCGGCTCCCCCTGCACCTTGTTGATGTGCTAAATATAATTCTGCCTCACTAGGCGCTCTCCCCAAAACACGGCTTAAATGATTGCGATTATCCCGTGTGAGTATACCCATCGCATCTGCTGCTTGTATAGGGTCAAATCTATCTTGCAAGCCATATTGCTTGGCTGTGCTGTCTATAAACTGATACAGACCACCAGCAGAGGACCGCGGATTCCTTGCATTGGGATTCCCACCACTTTCAATCTGGGCTACACGATACAAATAACTCTCAGGCAAACCATAACGCGCTGCCGCCTGACGTATTGCTTCATCAATAGGAGAATTAGAACGGGTCATAGAAGCTTACTCCTTGCAAAGACACCTGCTTGTCGCGTCAACGCCGAAGACAACACATGCGAAATATATTCACTCTTAATTCCCTTTTTATGCAAATTGATAAACCGTTGGAGTATTTCAACAACTTCCTGTTGACTCATTCCTTTAACACCAAAAGTCGCTAACTTCGCTATATCACGTTCAAGCAGTTGCCTTTCTTTTTGAGGCAATTTCCTAATCGTATCCGATAAAAGATTTTGAGTCATTTTAGCTCCTGCACGAGCAGTACTCCCTTTACTATAGGGTAAATTAACACCTGTAAAAGGAGAGGGTTCAGGCGTCCCTAAAAACGGCTTCACACCTCTTTTAGCAGCATCTTGATAAAATCTTTCCTCATCTACAGCCCGTCTAAAAGCATCAAGTTCTTTACTGCTTAAAGAACGGCTAAGATTATCAGTCATACGACCCGTTTGTAAAATATTAGAAAGGTTTCGAACCGCATTGGGACCTTTTAATATATCATCGACATAATCTCTCATCCCGACGCGATAACTATTAACACCATTAGGCATCGCTCCTTTCTGGAGTCCTTCTGCTATCCCCACTCCTGAAACATCTCTCTTAGTAATATTTTTACCTTTACTTATGGCTTCCTCAAAACCTGCATATTTTGCTACGCTATCACGGGCGGCTTTATAAGTAGGGGAAATTCTGTCCGTTATGTCTACCAAATCTTTCTTAAGAGATTGGTATATAGAGACCATTTGGTTATCACCAAGATTCTCATGCTTCCTTACAAAGTAATCAAGAGACTGCTTGGTTTGATCTAATAACTCCATCGTAGGCTTATAGTTGATATGTTTAAAATCTCTTGAATAAAATGCCTCAGGTTTTGCCTTACGACGGTCTTTTTTTAAAATTTTAACTGCTCGCTCGACAGCTTCTTGAAACCCTTCATTTTCAAAAAGCTTATCAAGAGCTGGATAATACTTTTCGCCTACAGGAACCGCCAGCGCTTTATCATAAAGATGTTTATAGGTTTTTTCTCCTTGCTCTTTAAGCATACTTTTGAAAATATCTACATCTTGTAAAGGTGTAATGTTTTCATCTGCCGATTGACGAAGACGGTCAACAGCCCCCTGCATCCGTCTCCCATGGGCGCGGTTCACAATATCAGAAACGTGTCTGTTTATTTGCCCCGTATTGGCAAGAGATACTTCTAGATTTGGACTGATATCTGTCAAAAATGCACCGCGCGGCGCAGAAGCAAGACGCTCTGCAACATTCTCAACACCATCATCGTACAACGTCCTTGCAACTTCTCTGACCGCTTTGTTTGGAACATCCTTATAAGCAGGGTTCAAACCACCTCTTATAAAAGGAGCCGATTGCCATGCATGTCTTATTTTATCAACGCCCGAAGAAACAAATGTACCAGCAACAGAACCAACAGGACCAGCAACAGAACCAATAGCACCTCCAACCCCTGCCGATAGAAGCTTATCCTCTAAACCTTCCCCTGCTCCAGCACCATGTAAAGCCCCTGAACCTGCTCCTACAAGAGCCGCCCTACCCCAATTGCCTAAGGTTGAACCTCCTCTTAACAGCCCACCTGCACCCAACCACTGGAATCCAGGAACAAAGGATAATGCTACTGGAGCAAGTGATCCAAGAAAATAAGCACCTGAGGACCACCATGGATGTTTCTCTTCCAATGCCTTCTGGTAAGCGCGCTCCTTTGCGACTCTTCTGTTATAGACTTCTTCTGCTTTTTTATCACCGCTCCAATAGTCCGTAACACCCGCTTCAAGCGCCGCCTGTATCTCATCACTATGACCTGCCCAGAAACCATTTATCCCATGTGTTCTCAATGCATCCCAAACACTAAGATCTTTCTCATCAAAGGAAATATCATCTGTTGTAAGTTGTGAATTCACTGAAGATATACCATCATCATCTGACATATCATCAACAATGGGAGAATAAGGAATATAACCGGTTGTTTTTTTATCTTGATTACCACGTCGCTTTTTCAATGAAGATATACTCCTATCGTCTGATGCATCATCAACAATAGGAGAGTAAGGAATATATGCCATTTCAACTCCCCTTAATTCTTTCTTCTTTGCTTACCATCTTCACCAATAAAACGTGTACCACGAGGCAAGGCGTCTTCTTGCTCTTTGCTGGTCACAACAGGCAAATTACTTCCAAAAGCAGCAGCCACGTCTTCAGGCGTGATATCATCACGCAGCAAAAGAGATAATTGCGCATCTGTTAGTTTGTTGTAAACCTCTTCCAAGTATTGCAAATTCCTTATCAACTCTTTAGCAGGTAAACCCTGTTGCAAAGCAGCATAAGCATTTTCTAATTTCACGCCTTCCTTATCACTTAAAGGACCAAGTCCTGAAGAACCATTAGGTGAAAGAGATTTAATCCTCTCTAACCTCTTAAGCAGTGTTCCAGCTTTGATAGATTCAAGATGCCCTTTCAAACTTGCTGCGGGTGTATTCCATAAATCTTGAAATAATTGACCAATTGGACCTGTTGCGTATTGAGGCTTTTTCTTAAGTATATTGAGTGCTTCCTTTATCGTTCGTGACGTACTCTTTCTCGTAATTTGGGCATCTACTATTTGTAATTTCTTCATCTGTTCACGATTTTTCATTTCGTCATAGGCTTTACTACCCTCAGTTATGAGATATCTATATCCACCTAGAGCATTTGGGTCTTTCACAAGCATCCTACCGTCACTGGTGAATTGAGGATTATCGCTCCCACCACTAAGCTTTTGTGCAAAAACCGCATTAAGAGCAGCCTTATTTCCAGCTATAAACCTTGCTTCTTCTTCACTCATACCCTGTGATTTCAGGTACTCAACGGTTTGGTTAACCTTCTTTCTTTCCTTATCGCCTTGATTAAGACGCTCAACCCCACTTGCAAGCGCATCCCATCCCGAACCACCTGATGGTGCCGCTGCCATACCAGCAAAAAGATCTTGAAGCTTCTGATAAGGATCTGACTGAAAAAACTTATAAGTATCGGACTGTAAAAATTTATCTAAATCTGTCGGTTCTGGAGGCGGTGTTGGAGATGTAATTTCTGATAATCCGTTTTGGCTTGCATCATCAACCTTAGGCGTGAGCATTTGTTGATCAAGCATTAACGCATTCGGTAAAGGAGGATGATTTCCATGTGGTATTCCTGTGTAAGGATCAATATAGGCTCTACCGTCTCCCGGTATCGGCATTAAATTTTTTGCATAAATTTCTCTCTCCTGCCAAGATGGAATGACCATCTTAGCTTCTGGTTTCATCTCTGGATCAACTTGACCATATTGATACAATCCAGCCCCTAATCCACTAGCCGTAGACCACATGGGATACTTTTTTATTAATCTTGGAGCACGATCTATTAATTGTCCCAATCTTTTCGCTCCTTTCAGCGTTCCTCTAGTTATTGGAGGGAAAATATATCTCATAAATAAATTATTTATGTGTGGCAAAGCGATTCTCCCCGCCGCTGCTGCCCCTGATATTAGTGGTCCATACATCACACTCTCCTTGAATTATTATCCTTTGTTCTTCATTGCATTTTGAAATGCAAATGATGCCGATCCAGCTGCTGCTGCTCCTGCTGGACCACCAGCCATATAACCAAAAACCATCGGCGCTGCCTGAAGTGCAAGAGAACCAACAGTCCCTGCATTTTTCCAAGGATTGTTACCTTCAAACTTAGAAACTGTGCTATTATTCGTCGTTGTGCCATAGTTTCTTGCAAAGCCATGCCCTGCATTCATCAACATGTTCAACCTACTCCAACCTCTATTGTCTTGCTCCATCCAGCGTTCTCGATTGGCATCAACAAGGCGTTGATTGTAATCATCAAGCACCCCTCCGCCTTGTAACGCATTGCTATACGCATTGCCGTAACCCTGTAAGAAATTACTTGATGCTCCCAACTGATTTTGATTGGCTTGATCAATCATCGCATTGGCTTGCATCATATGCTGTAAGTCTCTATCACGCCGATCATACACAATACGGGCAAGCGCATCATTGAGCCCTTTATTTAATTCATTCTTATGCGCACTAGAACCATAGAGACCACTACCTAAAAACTGTCTATTAATACTATTCCTTATCTCACTTAAACCCTCTTTAAGAACCTCACCAAAATACGGGTCTTGCCCCATCAGACCACCAGATGCAACAAATCCAAGGTTGCTTGCTGCCGACGTTGGATTGTAGATTGTATTCATCAAAGAGCGATTTTGATAATGATGAGGCATACTCCCAAGACCGCCAATTGCTTGGTTGGTTTGAGCACTCAAAGGCGCAACGCGTGGTCCCATATAAGTATTACCACCAGCACCTAAGTTATAAAGATTATATGCATCCGCACCTCCCCGTTTAAAAACATTCTCCATCCATGAAGGAGGCGCTGTGGTTTGTACCTGATTTGTTTTCGTTTCTTCCGGTCGTTTACTCCCCATCTTTCAAGTCCTTCCTAAAATATATCATATCTATTCCATAGCCTTTCTTGGTAAGTGCCGGTTTCCAACCTAAACGACCCAAAATTTCCATTTCAAAAGCACCATTCTCACGCGCCCAATCTTCTATAACGCCTAGGTGATCAACAAGCTCTAATGCGCCACGACCGCAACAATCACAAATCAGAGCGCGCTTCTTGCCCAAAACCGTGTGCTGTATTTGCGTCGTCCCTGCTAATAAAAACTGGTCGTCATCATCAAGCACCAACCATAATTGTTTCTTGCCGCTGCAAATCTCTTCGATAAGCTGTTGCAAAGTAATCTCGTCCTTAAAACGCTCTACATATTGACCAAAGGCTGCAATAATCTCCTCAAGATAAGGGGCTATCCGCTCCTGATCCCAACAAGAGGTAAGAAACACTTTTGCCATTAGCGTCTGCCTAAAGGTCGTAAATCCACGTTAAAACCCGTGATATGCTTCCAACGTACACCCTCTGGAATACGTAACTTAAAGCGGTGATAGCGATTGCGTGAACGCCCATGATAGGCACCAGTAACAAAAGAACATATTCTTTCCTTATGCCATGTAATCGGCGTGTGAGGGTTGCGAACGCTACGTTCCCCTACACTTAAAAGTCCCTCTAACGTATCAACCTCGGCAAACATCTTCGTGAAAAAGCTAAAGCTACCATCAGGCGCACCCATCTCTTGCGATACAACAACCGCCTCCATTGGAGACCCTGTAAACACGACAAGCCTGTTTTGCGCATCAAAACCACCAAGAACCGGTGCACCACTTTGCCAAATGGAACTATCAAGAGAAGCTGGTAAGCTTTCAAGACTTGTCGAAACCTCATCAAGCTGCTCCAAAGTGTAGCCTGTTGTAAAAACAGGAAACAAAGTTACAGGCTCTCCTTGAATTGTTGACCATTTCTGCAAACCCCAATCATAAACAAAGGTGGTTTGTTGGTTATTTCCACGTTTTAAAGACCAATAAACACGATTATAAATAGGGTCGACTACTCCTTGCATATCATCAAGAGCAAGCTTATCAAAAGTTGTAAACACCGTTCGGTCAACCTTTTCAAAGCCTATCGGTAAAAGCTGTCCATCGGCACTCACTTGATAAAAGCCACCATCACCAGCAAAAAAAGCATTATCACCACAACAAGCAATAGCTTGTGTACTTCTCGCTCCACGCTTGTCTTGTATCTTCTGAAAAGTAAAAGGACTCTTAGAACCTAAAGTAAGAGCCCCTGCATAAACAGCAGAACGCAAGAAAACCAAGGGACTGGTCGATTCTGTTGCCCCTTGAACATATTCTCCATCTAGAAAATCCATATAACCACTAACGTTATATTGGGTCTCCCAAATAGTTTCGTCACCTTCTCCTGACCAATGGACACGATTTGGATTATCGGTCAATTGCATTAAACAAACGAAGGGTCCCCAAACCTTGACCAAACCAGCTTTGGGGGGATTGCCTCCTAAATCTTCAAACCGTTGTGAACTCTTGGCTTTGAAAACCTGTGGTTTATCATTTTTGTTGACCGCAATAATCATATCTTTAAAAAGAGCAAAGGACCATTTGTTCTCTTCATGCGCTTGATAGGTTACACCAGTTTGACTGATATCTTTCCAACCGCGCGTTTGACTATCATAAGCATAGAGCTTTTTGGCTCCTCCTACGATTATCTTAACCCCATCACCTGATCTAAAGGCTATCGAACCTAACGGCTTTTCCTCCAAAGGAGCAGAAATAACCGTTGCACTGGGCATGGGAATGTAAGAACCGTCCGCCGGTAAAACATTCACAAGCATATCGGTAAAACTGCTGTTAACAACCGAAACATCCGGTCTGTAATCGGCAATGGGGAAATAAACCATGTTAGAAATCCGTTGGAATTATTCTTGTAACGTTATGACGTTTAGAGGTCTCAGCACGCAATTCCCGCAATTGTTCTTCGAAATCACTGTAAGCTGCTACCGCACAATCGGGTTCTTTGAGAATATTTTTATACAACTCATATTTCGCACGGGCTTTGAGAAGATCAAAACCATGCACAAACCACGGGTGTTCTTGATTAACTGTCTCAAGATCTGCTAAACGCATGGGTGAGAGAATGAGTTGAACCTGATAGGCTCTATCTGGTATGGGATAGAGATACAATTTCCTATCAAAATAACTGTAACAAACCGGCGTTCCTTGATGCCCTGAGGACAATGAAGTCTCTAAGGAAAGATGATCTCTCTTCTCCAATTCGGACTTATTATGCCCTACGTTAAGAAAAACATTTTTGATTTGCACTGCCGTTTCAATATGGGGACTATCAGACGCATCATAGCCCCCCTTACCTGCCTGTGTGGTGAAAGTAACATCACGGCTTTCATTAAAGTAAAATGTTTCCCGTTCACAGAAACGTGTTGTTAAGAAAAATACAATGAAATCAATATATTAAGTGCATTTATTTTATATGAATCCACTTATGAATCCATACTTTTATGCACGATTCAATTGATCATTTTTTACAAACAATAGCTATCTATAAACAGAGCATAAAAAGCAAATCATGATACCAATGTTATAACACATGAGAGCATTCAAATGAAATGCAAAGCAGCTATCATTCATAACAGGTCATAAATTGTACAAGACGTTTTTATCATAATAAATCGCATTGTTAAAACGCAATTGAATATGAGGGCTTGTTTAAATGCAAATATTTGAAACTTTTTTTTGAAAGGGGTTAATTCAAATTTGGATTGAGTGATTTTAGTTACCTCAAAAATGAGGGCACCTCTTTAAGATAGTTAGAGAGAAGTTAGAAAGATACTTCCCCCAAAATTGGGGTGAGTAATTTTAACCAGCCCAAACCAGCCCAAATTTGGACCGGTTGATTTTAAAAGAGCTGTTTTTTATTTTATTAAGAGATTGCTTTCAAAACCAACGCTTGCTTTTGATTGACTTGATATAGCTTTCAAAGCGTTTTGAGAACGTGCTTTCTTTCAATTAACCGCTTTAAAAATGAAGGCATTGTATAAATAGGTTTTAAATCATCATAGAGCTAATAGTTTTTTTCATTCAAACGTAATGATCTAAAAGAACGCTTTCATAACCATTCCTTTATATTATTTGGGATAAGTTTTTATAAAGCGAATACAAAGCTTGCAATATAATACATTTTGTATATATGTACTTATAACTCCATTGAGAGTTGAGACATGAAAGCCGCGTCACGTAAAAATGGCACGGCTTTCTTTTTTGCACTCTTGTCTTTTGAAATGGCATGAAACCAACGCCCCCCGCATTTATTGTTTATTCTTCAGTATCAATAATCTCTATAAGAATATCGCTCTTATTAACCTCCTTATTTTTGGGAACCTCTCTTATCTCACTTTTTCGATTCAGTTTTGCACGCCCACAAGCACGCCCAAAGACCTTGATCGTATGAGAAACCTGAGCTTTTCCATAAACAGAGCCATAAATTTGCGCACAGCCACTCACTTTTGCATAGTCATAAACCTTGCCATAAATCTTTGCACGGCTCTTAACAACAGCATAGCCATAAACATGCGCAGTGCTAAAAAGACAAGCAGAGCCTAACACTCTAGCGTTGCCATAAAGCCTTGCATATTCAAAAAGATAACTATTATGAAAAAGATGCGCATTGCCATAAACATGGGCTTCAATTGAAACGCGACTATTGCCATAGACACGAGCCTTGCCATAAACATAGCCAGCCACATGCGCACTATCATAAACAAATGCATTGTCATAAATTTTTGCATATTGAGAAATAAACACCTTATCATGCACCTGAGCATTGCCATAGACAAGACCACAAATTTGCGCATTGCCTCGTATTTTTGCATTCTCATAAACACGGGCATGTTTATAAACCAATGCATTATCATAAACCCAGCAAAGACCGTTATGAGAAAGATTTTCTTCCTTTTCAATAAAACCGCCCAGTTGACCAGCCTTGACATCAGAAAAGCTTTTTAAAGCCTGAATGCGATAAAGCGTTGTAATTTTTTGTGTAATTTTATCTTTCAGTTGTTTTGTTTCATTAGTTAGTTTGTATTTTTGGACATCATAAGACCCCTCACAATCTCTCTTGTGAAAAAAGTTGCATGGAAAATGTTGGAAAAAGGGAATGACCGCCGCGCTTTAAAGATTTAAAAAGGCTTTATTACGCAGCCAGATGATTTTTATTTCATTATTGGAAAGCAATTCGATATAAGACCTTGTTTCAATATCATCACGTGTCTTTTCTAAAATCATAACAATGCCGTGACTATGAGCATTTTCATAAATATGAACATAATTGACGACACGGGCGTGATCATAAATTTGTGCATTACCATAGACATGAGCATGGTCATAAATGATCGATTTACCAAGAACGATAGCATTTCCATAGACATAACCAGCGATAATAGCGTTATGATAGACCCTAGCATTTTCAGAAACCCGACCTGAGTTTAAAACCAGAGCATTACCATAAACCCAGCAATTGCCATCATGAGAGAGGTTATTTTCATTTTCGATAAAACCACCGAGTTGACCAGCCTTGACATCAGAAAAGCTTTTTAAAGCCTGAATGCGATACAATATGCGATTACCAAAGAGACGCGTTTCATTTGTAAGTGCAAATTTCTTTTGCATAGGAACAATCCTTATAGAACATGAGATTTTAAATGAAAGAATTTGGAAAGCAGGCGCCCCCCGCGCCGTTATTTATGCTGCTTTATTTATGATTTGATCACAAATTTTGATATTACCATTCAATTTTTTTGTATCTATATATGAATTACCAAAAACACTCACTTTATTGCAAATGTATGTACCACCTGTAATTTTAGCATTGTCATAAATACAAGCATCATCACAAACCACAGCAAAAAACCAAACTTGTGCGTTACCAAAAATCTTTGCATTCCCATAAGCTTGCGCATAGCCAGTTAGTAAAGCGTTCTCATAAATTTTTGCATTGCCTTTTATAACAGCCCTGTCAGAAACTTCAGAATTATTCAAAACACAGGCATGATTGTAAACAAAAGCCCTTCCCAAAACCCTAGCATTATCAGCAATTTTTGCATTGTCATAAATTTTTGCACAATCACAAACCTTTGCATCATCACAAACCGTTGCATTATCGAAAACGCTAGCATAATTGAAAATTTGCGCATTATCAGATACGACGCCATTGTCAGCAACCCACGCATCATCATAAACCCAGCAGTTACCATCATGAGAGAGATTATTTTCATTCTCAATAAAGCCCCCCAATTGACCAGCCTTGACATCAGCAAAATCTCTTAATGCACGAATGCGATAAAGGGTACGATTACCAACGACATGCGTTTCATTTGTTAATTCATATTTTTTGGATACAATTTTAGATACAGTTTTAGTGGTCATAGGGAGCTCCCAATCTAAATAATGGATAAAATTTGAATGAAATGTTCTTAAGAAGGGGCGCCCCCGCCGCGCCCACGGTGTTATTTACGCAGCTTGATTTGCATTTTCAAAATTGTAATCATAACTATAATCATCATAATATTCGTGACGATAATAATCTTCCTCACTACCAAACCTTGGAATTGCCTCATCATGAAGTTGATCATCAGGATTTAAAGAGGCGGCGCTATGAACACAAGAATCCCCTGAGACAAGAGAGCCACAAACCACGGCATCATCAACGACATAGGAATAATCACATATATAAGCACCATCACTTATTTTTGCATTGCCCCCGACATGGGCATTATCGCAAATGACGGTCATATCAGAAATATGGGCATGCCCAGTTACAGAGGCGTTATCATAAATTTTAACATTGCCTTCGATTACAGCAGCATTTTGCACATGGGCATTGCCATAGACCTCACAATAATCATTTATAGACATGCCTTCAAAAATCGCATTTCCATAAATTTTTGCATCCCCATAGACATCAACAAAATAACCTTTTATTTTAGCATTCTCAAAGACCCGAGCATTTTGGAAAACACGAGCATGATCATAAACCCAGCAATTGCCATCATGAGAGAGGTTATCTTCCTTTTCAATAAAGCCACCAAAGTCACCTTTTTTGACATCAGCAAAGTCTTTTAAAGCACGTATACGGTATAATAAGTGACCATCTATGCATTGCATATCATCAGTTAATTCATATTTTTTGGATGAGATAACGGGGGTGTTTTTAACTGTAGATTTCATTTTTAAATCCTTAACGTAAAATGTTTGTTATTGACGCTCCATAAGAGCGCCGGGCGCTAACAAACACGGCGTTAAGTCCGTTGCTTACACTTTTCCTTAGAAAGGTGTTGTATGGTGTAAGCACACCCGACAGAATCTTAATATACTAACAAGAGCATAAAAGACAGTCAGTATTTTAAAAGCATGGGAGAGGCTGTTTCGTAACCTACCCGCTTAACGAAAGTGTTTGTTAATCACTTGAGTATTTATATAACAAATTACGTATTTATTGTCAATCATATTTTATTCTTTTTTGTGTTTTTTTATAATTATTTTTTATACCATTGTGTATAAATACGCATCATATGCTTATGAATATTTTCTGTTTTATTGACTCTATTTGACTCTATATTACGCAATTGCGTTATTTTTCTCTTTTAAACATCATAATAACTAAAAACGCTCTCATAATGCCTATTTTTAACTTTATAACGCATCATTATTTTTATGAGATGCCTTGTGAATATTTTTGTGAATTTTTTATAAGAGGTTTGTAATTTAAGAAGCTTTATAGAGACCGCGTCTTTATAATCAGCGCTTTTGATTCAAATCTATTGTTTTGATTCATTCTCTATAGCCACCGCATCATTCTCATAAAAGGATAATATGATCATGCGGTTTTGATTTGCTATGAAAACATTTTGAATTCTTATATCCTTATCAAAATACCTTTTAAGGGGCTTTTGTCTCTTGTCAGTTATTAGCAGTCATTTACCCCCCTCATTTTAAAAAACATCTTTTAAATAAAAGTAAAAAATATTATATTTCAATATGTTATTGTGTTTTAAGAAATATTCAATGCTAATAAGATGATCTGTATAGAGAATTAATGATATCAATTGAATAAAACCTGTCAGTATCTGTCTAAAAATTTAACTGACACCATTTATGATTTTAATGAATGTTTAAATCATGTTTTATGAGAGGGCATATGGCTCTTTAAATGCCTTTCAAAAGATAAGAGATGGTTATGAGGCATGTTATAAATTATAAAGAGTAACTTATCAATTTGAAGGGGGTTTTGAGTTTTGAAACTTTGTGTTTTAAAGAAAAAAATACTAAAAAGACAAAAAACAATCTCTCTTGATAAATACAATCTATTAATACGCATAATTCTCTTTAAAGAGAGCTTATGAAAGATATGAAAGGCATCATTTGAGATTGCGATATAATCTTTTAAAAGCAATGTAAAAAATCTTATCATCTTTTTTTAGAATAGCGCATGGTAAATCATTCCTTTTAAGATTGTACATAAGCAACCTAATAAGAGAGTATAGATGATGGTTATAAGATCTATACCCCTTATGAGATTGGCATGATTCATAAATCTATTCAGTTTCTCTTAATTCTAGATTTGGTAAGTTCTTAACAATCTTCATTGTTTCTAAACTTACAGTAATAACCCTTTGGAACAATTCCAATGGATAAGCAGCGTTGCCAATGGTTTCAATAGCATAGCGATTGGCATCATTAACAATACCACTCTTTTTATCAGTCTTTACACATTGACGCCCCATAACCCATTCAAGAGCGGGTTTACCATTTACGATATACTCATAAGCTTCCTTGGGTATATCTGTTATTATGATATTGCTATTGTAAATAACAGTGCTTTTATCCTTTTCCTTACTATCTTTGATTTTTGCGAATTTCATTTCTGTAACGTAATAAAATTTCTCAGGATTAGGGATATCGGTAAGTTTTGGATTGCCTTTTTTAAAGGTCACGGGATAAGACTCTACCGTTTCATAATTAACGTGTAAATTGCCTAATTCACGACCCGCATTAACGAATGCCCAGAAATCTTCAGTGCTCTTTACGCAAGGGATGCGAGGGAGTTCTTTAGAGAGGTTATCAGCGTAGCGAGCACGGTAATCTTCTGAATGCAAGAGACCGTAAACATAATAGAAGATATCATCTTTGGTAATTTTCTCATTAGGATAAGCTGTTTTAAAATGTGCTAGTCCCTCATCAGTAATGGCATCATGGCGTTGTAAACCGGTGGTTTCGCTTTCTTCTGTAGAATTTGTAAATAAATGAGATTGTTTTTCGTTGTTATCTTTTGGAACCTCAATATCTTCGTAAATATAGCGTGGAAAGCATTGACCAGCACTCATTACACCTAAATCAGATAAATTATTAGTCATAAGTACAGAAAAATCAGTGATTGTTCCTATACCTGTAATTTGTATTACTCTATTATCAACTGCTTGCCCCATAGGGAATATACGCGGCATTTGATAAACTCTATCATTGAAAGTCCGATTGTAATAAAGCCATTCTTGTGTAAAGGGACGATATGCACTTTGCGTGAGACATGCCTCTTCAAATTCATAAACTTTTCCTTTTATCAATTCTTGCTTAACATTATGGCTCCAACTGATTTTTTTAGCATCTGAATTGACAAAATTATCTACAGCCTTTGTGCGTGTTTTACGGGCAGTATGTGGATGGGTGTTGTTAAAACGTTCTACTTCGCTATTATAGAACGCAATCATATTACGCATATTATTTTCTAAGACCTTCCGGCTAGAATTATATGCCCACGTATCACGATTGGTTTTTATACCACAGGAGAATGTTTCAAATAGCTTTTTACCATGACCTTTCTTATCCTTATCACCTATGGCTAAAAATGCTTTAAAACTGTCATCCCTTTGACCAAGCCAATCACCATGTTTGTCTGGTGTAATGATTTTCCAACTGTGTTCACTCTGTGTAATACCATCAATGCTACCAAATTCCTTAATTGTCTTAAGTTTTTTTTCTCTTGTGAGATAATCTCCAATATCATAGAAATATATTTTACCGCGCTGTTGTGCATTTGGATTTTTTACGAGAATAGAGATGGCAATAGGTGCTCGTGATCCAGAACCAAAAATCTTTCCACCTTCTTTTCGGGAAAGCTCCCCAGAGGTGCGTTGATTACCACGTAAATGGAAAATATAAAGACTGCTAAATTCTTCAACAAGGCATTTACGTAAACCTGTCATAGAATATCCATTAACAAAACCGGCATTTGTAACAAAACCAATAACACCACGGTCCTTTATACGGTCACTTGCCCAACGAATAGCACGGATATAGCTATCATATAATGCTTGCACACAAGTTGCTTTTGATTGAGTAGCATAGGTTTCACTGATACGTTTATCTAAGAGTGGATAAGGAGTGTTCTTGGCATTATCATTCTCATTCTTTTGCCCCACGGAATAAGGGGGATTGCCAAAGATAACCTCAATATTCAGCTTTTTCTGAAGTTCCAAATAGGCACTGTTTTCTTCTAATAAACCTTTCATCAGATCTTGCTTTTCAACCATCTGAAACGTATCGGTTAATCCGATATGTTTGAAGGGGATATAATTACTTTTCGTAAGACCATGATAGGTTGCTTCAATATTGATGGCAGCAATGTAATAAGCTAAAAGAACAATCTCATTGGCATGGATATCGTAACGGTATTTATATTCCATATCTTCCGGTTTTATCAGATTAGAATGTAAAAGCCGCGTGATAAAGGTACCTGTTCCTGTAAAGGGGTCAAGAATAGAAACACCACGGGAGCCTAAGCTCTTGCCAAATTCCTTGCGTAAAACATCATCAACAGAATGAATAATAAAATCCACAATTTCAATAGGGGTGTAAACAATGCCTAATTTTTCTACCGTACGTGGAAAAGCATAACGGAAAAATTCATTATAAAGCTCTACAATTAAGTTTTGTTGTGCTTCAAGACTCGTAATTCCTCGTGTGTAAACTTGTACACTCCTAGAGAGGGTTCTGTAATCTTGAGATTCTTCGTTAAGAGTAACTTTATCAAGGATATTGAGTACACGTTGTAAAGCGCAAGAAACGGGATTTTCTTGAACAAACTGATGCCCCTCAAACAAAGCATCAAAGACAGGACGCGTTGCAAGGTGTTGTGCAAGCATTTCAATCGCATTTTCTTCGGAGATGGTTGCGTTTAAATTGCTACGCAATTCTGTCATAAAATCATTAAACACCCGCCGCGTTTCCGTTTCTGATTGCGTCAAAACTTCAGTTAAGCGTGTGATATGATTTTGAGCAAGATCAGCAACATTCGTTGCCCATCTTTTCCAATAGCTAGGGTCGTAACCTCTCTTAACAATAGCCGCTCTAATGAGCTCCGCACATTGAGAGAATAAGTCAAGTTCTTCTTCTGGTTTATAGGCGTGAAAGGATTCATAAGTTGGTGACCCAATATCCAGTCCTGAATATTCTGCTTTTGAGTGTATCGGTAAGTCATCAATAACCACAGTTGTATCTTCTGAGGTAGCCTTTTGAGAAGGAACAACAATGTCAAGAGCATAGCTTACGTCCTGTTTTATGGACATATGATGAATGATTTTATTAAAACCATCATCATGGGCACGCAAAGCATTGATGACTTGCCAGATGACATCATATTTCGGATTATTTTCCAAGGCTTTTACTGGTGGAATGCCAGCCGGTATTCCAACGGGTAAAATGATGTAGCCTCTTTTTTTACCCTCTGCTCGACGCATAACGCGTCCTATTGCTTGAATGATCTCGATTTGACTTTTGCGCGGGTGTAAAAACAGTATCGCATCAAGAGCGGGAACATCCACACCTTCAGAAAGACAACGAACATTGCTTAACACACGGCAGGTATTTTCCCCAGTGTCTTCCTTTAACCAATCAAGCAATTTATTACGGTCCTTAGCACTAACAGTTCCGTCAATATGGGCAAATGTACAGTCAAGAGGAGGCGTTTCTTTATGGCTTTCATGAAGAGCAAGCAAATTTTCTTTCATTTTTTTAGAATTGAATCTTTTACAGATGCGTTTAGAGGTCTTGATATCTTTACAAAAAGCCAAAGCGCGACGCATAGGGTTGGGGTCATCGCCAAGATCAATTTTTAGATCCATTTTGGTCAGGGCTCGATAACAACCATGGATTTTGGTTCTATAATCAAGAATGAGTTCATAATTTTTATCTGTAATAAGACGTTGAATAGATTTGCTTACTTCTGTTTCGTTGACAACTAATATGATCACTTTACAAGGTGATAACAGTTTATGTTCTAGAGCTTCTGCAAATGTGTAATGATAGAGTTGTTTCCCATAAAGTGTTTCATCATCCATAGAGGCAAGAACAGTATCAGATAAGTCAGCTTTCCTTTTTAACCTATCCGTAAAGATTTTTGGGGTTGCGGTCATATAGAGACGTTTTTTACCCTGTATAATGCTGTTATCATGCACTTTGACAAACTCAGATTCACTTTTATCTGATCCCAACACAGCACCCGTTGTACGGTGAGCTTCATCACAAATGATCAGATCAAATTCGGGTAAACCATGATCTTTTTGTGCATCCGATATCACTTGTATCGAATGATAAGTCGAAAACACCACCGTCATTGCATCTGCTTGGTTTTCACGAGCTTCTTTGGCAAGTGCTTGTGCATCCGTTGTAGCAGGCAATGCAAGATCGGATGTTTCCATTCCAAGAATATCCTCTTGATTTTTACGACGCTTGCCAACTTTTGTATCCGAACAAACAGCAAAGGAATGCAATGGAATTTGTGCATCCGCTGTCCATTCCCTTATGGTTTGTGAGACTAATGCAAGAGAAGGCACTAAAAACAAAACACGCTTGCCTTGACCAGCAAGAGTTTCTGCTATCTTAAGACTTGTAAATGTTTTACCTGTTCCACAAGCCATAATCAGCTTGCCACGGTTAGCTTCTTTTAAACCATCACAGACTTTCTGAATTGCTTCTATCTGATGAGGGCGTGGTTCTTTTGTCGATTTAAGGACAACTTCTTCTTTTGTTGCAAAGATTTGCCAGTCTATACGACTGTTTTCCATATGACGAAGGTCAATGCGATAAACCGGTATCGCTTGTCCTTTAATCATTGCATTCACATTGTCACTTAAATTCACTTCAGTGCTATCAACCAGAAGGCGATATTTGAAGATATCTTTCCCAGAGGCAGCAATAAAGCTATCAATATCCTTTTTACTGATCTGATGGTCTGCTTCATAAAATTTGCATTGAATAGCAACATACCCATCTCGATTACGCAGTTTAGCAACCAAATCAATGCCGATATCATTTTTATTCCAACCTTCACGCTCTTTAGCCCACTCGTAATAGCTTTGAACCTTTTCATATCGCCCATAATGAAGAGGGTCATGCATAAGGTATTTAGTAACAAAACTTTCAAAGATTTTTCCTTTTTTTGCATTTGAGGTTGCCTGTTGGCGATAAGACTGTAAGAGAGCGCGTAAAGAGGATTGTTTGTTATCAGAATTGATGGTTTGAGACATTATTCAATAAACTCCATTGCCTTATGAGACTCAAAAAATCACAATGGCGTTTCATAAATACATTTAGAACAAATATCGAGTACCCAATAAACCAAAATGGCGCGAAAACCTATCAAATGCGTCAAAAAAATTTACAAGATGCAATTATAAACAGCCTATAAACAGCAAAGTAGTAAAATTTACTATTCGTTTTTGTGTTAATAAAAACAAATTCGAACCGTGTTTTAAGAGATCAAAATGATTGTTTTGAAGTGTTTTATGATCTCAAAATATCATCACTAAAATCATAAATGGTGTCAGTTCAATTTTTAGACAAATACAGACAAGTTTTGATCAATTGTTCCCATTAATTCTCTATACAGATCATCTTATTGGGATGGATTTTTTGTAAAAATACATTAACGCATTGAAATATAATGTTTTTTATTTTTATCGAAAAGTTTTTTTAAAAATGAGGGGGTAAATCAACCGACAACGACTGACAAGAATATGACCTGAGTTATGACTATCCATTCAGATCATATCTTTCTCTTTTGCCAGCACTCTTTAAAATCATCTTCTGTTCATTCGCTTTATTGCCTTGCATTCTCGTTTTTTACCAAAGGATGCCATTCATAATAGGTACTCGATTTACTTGTCTGATGGGTTATGAACTTTTTGCGAATGTGGTTTGTATGGCATAAAAGCTCTAAAGCTTGTTTGACCGCTTCCTTGTCCTTTAAATGCGTCCAGCAGCGTCTGTAGATATCACGAGCAGTAAAAACCTCAGGTAAGCATTCACAGCGCTCTATAATCAAATTTGCACGCTCTTTTATCAGTATATCCGCAGCAGCATAAAGCCTTTTTACATGACTTAACAGATAGTTTTCCCAACGCAAAGCCATGGAAAGAGAAGGGAGAGTGATTTCAAAACGACCCCCTTCAACAAGTTCAAAAATCAGGGCAAGGCTTGGTATGGTCTTGTCCATTTTTGCTAAATGCGCTTGTAAGGGTTCAGAGAGATCATCCCTTCTGATCTCTTTCTGATGATTTTCCCACCATTCACTAAACATCTCTTGTGCATCGGGAGAAAAACGCATCACAATCGGGTGTTCAGGTGATCCCAAGGGTTTATCGCGAAAAGAACGAAACACCTCTTCATAGTCTTTATAGGCATCTTTTAAGGGGTCTCTATCAATCCATGTACATTTTTTTATCTTATCGGGCCATACCATCATTTGAAACCGTTGCAATAAACCATCATCTGCTTTTCCAGAAAGCATTGCCTGAATGATAGGAATAATCCGAGAAGGTTGTATTCCCCCAATAATGGAAAGGGTTGCATTGGGAATATGAATCGTTCCACGCCCAATACGGTCATAGGTATAGAGTTGATCCCCATTAAAAACTTGTAAATAAAACCCACGGTCTGTTTGATATTCCTTAAGTTCCAAGTTTGCTAAAAAACCAGAAAGTTCATCACGAACCATCAATAATCCCCGCGGGTTTTCATTGAGTAATTCCCCAAGCTTTTCAACCGTTACATCATTGACAATAAAGCGAGAGAGGCAATCATCTTTTTCATTGTCTTTAGAAAGGGTTTCCGACAAAAGAGCATTGGCAGCCTCAGAATCTCCTTTTTTAAGAGCTTTAGAAGCTTGTTTTCTCTTTTCTTTCTGATTGAGCTCCTCAAGAATTTCTTTAATTTTTGCACGTTTTTTTTGTTTTTTCCATTCTTGATACCATTCTTTTTGCAGGTGAGCGATAGGTGTTAAAGCGGCTTGCATGGCAGGTGTTTTTCGTGCAGAAGGTTGACCAATAATCATCCCCCATAGATTAGGAACAATCTTCCAATTATTACTATGCTGTTTTGGAGCGATACGAACCCCATTGCCAATCACGGTTGCTAAAGCACAGATAGCAGAGACAGCCACAAAATCGACAGGGGATTGTTGATGGTTAGCAATATCATAAATATACCTTCCCAAGACCAATGGAACTTGTGTAGCATGAAAAGGCTCGACCGGTAAAAGAGCGGTGTTAATCGGTTTTAATTCACCCCAGCCCATTTGTTGCAAAGCCTGTTCATAAGGGATGGCTTGTAAACAGGGATGCTCCTTTAAAGAGACAGGGGTGTTATCGTTATCAGTATCATTTAAAGAAGTATTGCCATTGTTATTGGTTAAATCAGTTTTATTTTTGTGGTCCATAAGATATTCCTTTCAAAGGGTAAAAAATCATTAAAATCAGCTCCTTCGGGAGCTTGCATCATCAAGACATTGAAGCCTTGGCGATAAGCACGGGCAGCAAGCATCCATTGTCTTGTAAAAAGGTTCTATGGATTGCAAAGGAGCCACCACCCTCAACAAGAGCAACCAACGCGGGGATGGTTTTGCCAGAGGGATGGGGGCATTTGCTATGAAAGCGTAAACTAGGGGGGCAAGTTACAAGTGATACCACGCTTGCGTAAATGAAGCTCTGCTATGGTCTCTTTAAAAGAACATAGAGATAAACTAGGCACTTGATCATCATGGGCAGGGCAGCGGGCAAGTCCATAAGCACCATACCAGACACCCCGCAAGGCATTTGTAATGCCCCGAGCATTTATAAAATGATACATTTTTCGCATCCTTAGACGTTGCGTCACAGGACGGTTTTTGCTATTTTCTTATCGGTTCATAAGAGAAAGCCTTGTCCGTCCTTACGTGACAAGGTTTTTTTATGCCACATCACTGAGATGTTGACGTTGCGTTTTGGCTTTTTCAATCACATTCATCAGATCCGATTTTAACCAACGCGATAAAGAACCAAATTTTAAAGGTTTTGGTAAAGCTCCATTGGTCACATGGCGACGGAATGTTGAAACGCTTATATGCAATAATTTTGCACTTTCGCGGTCTGTAAGAAGAACATCATTTTCAGTCATAACTAAATCCTTTCAATCTAAAAATAGTAACAAATCATAAGTATTTATTAACCATATTTTATTGAGATTTGAAAGTAAGTTTAATCATAAAAAACAGTACTTTATGATGTATTTTCTCATTTGATAATTTATGAATCTTATTGAGCAAAAATGAGTAAACGAAGAGAGAAAGTTATCCACAGATAATGAAGTAAAAATGGGGTACAAGACCCCATATTTTAAGATTGCCCCGTAACATAGGCAGCCCATTTATCCATATAAACACGGCGCTGTTCTAAATAATCAGTACGACGGTAAGCACGCTCTACTTGTCCACCGACCACATGACCTAGAATGGTTTCTGCTACCTCAAAAGGGGCATCGGTTGTTTCTGCTAACCAATCGCGTAAACTAGACCGAAAACCATGCGGGCAGGCTTCAAGTCCAATTTTTTTCATATATTGTGACATACAAGTATCAGCAAGAGGACCACGACCAGTTGCAGAAAAAAAGAAATCATTACGAGAGAGAGGACGCGCTTGTTTCAAAATTTCTAATGCTTCATTTGATAAAGGCACACGAAACTCTGTTGTAGCATCACGTTTTCCTTTCATATTTTCAGCAGGGATGGTCCATATATCATCTTCAACTTGATCTTTATGGATATGACGCAAAGGATAGGTACGAACACCTGTCAAAATAAGCAAACGCAAAGCCAGTTGTGTTAGAGTTGGTGTTTTGCAAAGTATTTTATAAAAAGCCGGTATATCTTTCCAATCCATTGCTGGTCTATTTTTGATTTTATGACGTTGTTTGCCTAAAAGAGCCTTTGCTTTTTCTGTAGCCTGTAAATCAACATCCAATCCCATTGCAGCAGCATGTTTGAGACAAATATTAAGACGAATGAGAGCTTTCTCTGCTGTTCCAGCTTTTGTATGCCAGATGGGAGCGAGGACATTGCGTATATCGGTTTGAGTAATTTCTGAAACCGGCATACAACCTAACTTAGGGAGAATATGAAGTTGTAAAGGTGAAAACCAACGCCCATCTTTAGCATCATTTTTTAATTCTGCTTTACGAGTTTCAAAAGTATCTAAAGCGATATCTTTTAGATAATGCAGATTACGCATTGCCTCACGCTTTTGTTTGTCACGTTCTTTAATGGGGTCACGACCATCACGAAGAACAAAACGCCATTGGGTTGCCAATTCACGAGCTTGTTTTAAAGAAACATCTCTTAAGGCACCCAATCCCATTTCACGACGCCGCCCGTGAATGGTATAGCGTAAAAGCCATTGAGCACCCCCATCTTTACGCTTATGAAGTACCAAGCCGGCACCATCATTATATTTGCCAGCCCCCAATGTTGCGACAGCCCTTGCATTAAGACGATTCATTAAAGGCATTTTTGTTCCTTTCTAAACTGTTTTTTACCCACACACCAACCCCACTTATGACGTGCAAATAAGTGACTTTAATTGATTGAACATAAGATGATTTGAATTGAGAGAATCTTACAATATTCGGGGGTCTCATTCAATATGCAAAACAGTAAATTATCATTATAAATCAATACGTTGTACGTTCACAAAACCGAATGGCGGCAAAAATACTTTCTTGTATTTGAGGAATATACTCATCCGCGATATCATCAATCTCATCCTGAATGACCGACACCAGTCTTGCAAATGTTCCCCTATGGCGAACAATATTTTGCCGATCTTGTATCGGTCCACCCGTCCTTATCGTGATATAATGACGTGACATCATTAAACCTTTCAGTAGAAATTTATTCTTGACGTATTATCATCTGTGTACTATAGTAATCAAATGGTAGCGATAATAAAAACAACAGATGAATTTGATGAATGGTTAGAAAAGCTTAAAGACAGAAAAGCTGCCGATATAATTCTTGCAAGACTTCATAAAATTCGTTCAGGGCTTTTAGGTGATGTTAAATTTTTTCATGGTATAGGTGAATTACGTATCCACTATGGCGCGGGTTACAGGATTTATTTCACTCAAAAAGGTAATAAAATCATTATATTGCTTTGTGGTGGTGACAAATCCACACAATCCAAAGATATTCAAAAAGCCTTATCTCTCTTGGAGGACCTTAAAAATGAAATTGAAAACCTTTAACTTTGAAAAACACCTCACAACACCAGAATCTCAAGAAGTCTTTTTAAACGAAGCCTTCAAAACTGGTGATGCTGCGCATATCGCAGATGCTCTTGGTATCGTTGCCCGCGCTCAAAATATGAGTGCATTAGCAAAGGAAACAAACCGTGAACGCAGTGGTTTATATCGCTCCCTTAGCAAAACGGGTGACCCTAGACTTTCTACTTTAGTTGCTGTGCTCTCTGCCCTTAATTTGCAATTAAGCGTACAATCTACTCCATAAATCCGTGAGGGAAACGGACGTCTCCCATCACAACTTTAACGATTGGTCACGAATTCAACGACTATACTTGCTTGACCAGCTTGTACTGTCTTGTCGGCTTTAGCATAAAGCGTGACCTCTTCATCATAAGAGACAAACTCTTTTTGATTGGTAGGCTTAACTTCTTTAACTGCCTGTTGTTTGATTTCCGCTTCACCAAACTCATTGCCACCAGCAGTGCTCCCTATTTTTACCTTAGCATCCGAAAACGCTGTCTTGACGAATACTTTAATTGACGTAATTAAAGCGCCTCGAGGTAAAGTTCCTATTTTCAATGCGTTTTCTTTATCTTCATAGCTAAAATTAAGACGTAAAAAGCTTACTTGCTGGGTATGAAGATCTCTCCCTTGCAAAGGTTTTGATAAACAATCTACCATGTCCTGTCCCTCTCAACGATTAGTCACGAATTGTACAACCACAACACACTCACCAGCGGCTGTTGTTTTGTCTCGTGTTGCATAAAGGGTCATCTCATTATCATCTGCTACAAAAGATTTTTGATCTGTTGGTGTAAAATCTTGCGACCCTTGGGCTTTTATATCCTTTTCGCTAAACTCATTACCGCCATAGGTGCTGCCAATCTTTAATTTCGCATCCGAAAACGCTGTCTTCACAAATGCTTTAATCGAAAGTATCATCGCACCACGAGGCAAAGTTCCAATCTTACGCGTCAAATCCTTATCTTTATGCGTGATGTTTAAACGCAAAAAACTCACCTGATGCGTATGAAGATCTCTGCCGTGTAAATGACCTTTTACTCCATCGACCATATCTTATTCCTTTCTCATTAATTCGCGTCAACTTCACCGGTGTAGGTGGGAATGACAATCGTGCCAAAATCTTGTGCGCCTTGGGCTCTTCCGGGCATTTGGAAACAGGTTTTCTTCATGCCTATAATCGTATGAACACCAAAACCATATTCACGTTTGTAATCGAAAGTTTCTTCTTCAATCTTATAGCGTGTATCGCCATAACCCTTGCCGAAAGCCATAACAACGCTCTGGGCTCCAAGAAGAACAGCACGACGAACCCCTGCAACGCGAGTACTATCCGTTGATTTGACACCATTGGTCACATGTTCAGATTCCCGTAAAATCACACCGTTATACATGCCCAAAGAACCATCAAAAATTGGGTTTTTAGCACGTGAACCGGTATAAGCTGCTTTCTGAATATCAAGCCACTGACCCGTTTCTGTATTTGTACGCAATTGCGTTACTTGGATGGGATGCAAATATAAAACATAGACACTTTCGCCATTCACACGAACCGGTCTAATCTTAGGGTTTGCAAGTTTTGCACATTGAACCGCTTCATCGATCAATTTAAGATTAAAGCTATGTTTGGCTTTCTCTGTAAGGTCTTCATCCTTGGTTTTGCTATCTGGACGCACAATGCGCTTACTACTTGGGGCAATCGGCGTATTAAACCCATAGTAAAGTGGGTCAAGATCAATCAAATCCCCTTCAAAATGAAGCCTATTGGCTGTGTAGCCACAAGCATGAATGAAAAACATCAAACTCAAACGGTCAGCATACCAATCCGATAAACTGTTTTTGGCTTCTTCGCGCAAATTAAACAAAGTGCGTTGCGTATCAATCGTCCCTTCATTGGGAATGCGCGTGCCATGATAGAGTTCATTGATATACAATTTATCATGGAGGAATTGGAGCGCTTCTTCGTTTCCTTCAAGCGTTTCGCCCTCACTCACACCACGACCTGCTAATTGCGCACGAAGGCTAAAGGTTATACAATCTCCTTTGCCTTTCTGTGTCTCTGTTTTGACCTGAATAATGCTATTGGAGCCCTTGCCCATTAATGGAGCAATCGGGGTTGCCTTTGATACCTCCGCATCCAGCATTCTTGCCCATGTTTTTAATGCATGGGGTTCATTAATCCCTATATTGGTTGTTGCCATTTATTTCACCTTTCTTTGCTATAAAAAAACCGGCTTAAAAGCCGGAGGAAAACCCGCATCAAAAGCGGCTTCTTCTCTAAAAAAGTCGTTCACTTAATCCTCATCATCCGCACCACTCAATTTGCGAATAAGCGCTTGGTTCTTTGGATTGCTGTACCATGCTTGAAACTCTTTATCGGACATTGCACTAATCGTCTCAAATGAAAGAGGTCCTGTACTGCCTCCTCCTCCGGATGCTGTTAAAGTCCTCGCAGAATTCTGACGGCTTTGAAGCGCTGCAACCTGATTATTAGCTTGGATCGCTTGGTTCTGATAACCAAGGTTTTGCGCTATCCCATAAAGCTCGTCGGCTGGATTTGTACCCTTTTGTGCACACGTCGCTACTATAGTACGCAATTCATTGCCTATAATCGCATCAATCGTACTCTTTTGTGCGTACTCTGGATAAACTTTGGACCAAGCCGATAACTGCTTCGCACGTGTCTCATAAAGATAATCCGCTGCTGCATCAAAATCACTATACTTACTCTTGGTTGCTGCAACAGAATTTTCTAAAAACTGATTTAAATGCGCATCATGATATTGTTGTTCATAAGCCTGCCTTTGCGCATCCTGTTGCGCTTGAATAAACCTATCCTGCTCTTCAAGCCGTTTGCCCATCCATGCCATATAGCCGATAATATCCTGACTCATATCAGGGGGCATATTGTCTCCTTCAACAACTGGAGTTTCCTGTGGTTGAGGATTATAAAACTTCATCAACGCTTCACGGGCTTGACGCGCTTGCTCTTCTGCACGTTGCTGCTCTAAAGTAGAGATTTCAGAGGGTTCATGAACAGGCTGTGAAACCGTCTCTTGAGAACTCACATCATCACTGGTAACGGTTTCACTCTCATTGCTAACATTAAAATGCCCATCATCATCAAAAACTTGATTATCCAATGGGTAAGCTTCATTCATTCCATTACTCTCTTCAGTCATTTGTGCATTCATTCTTTCACCTTTCTAAATGCTGCGTGCTCTATATGCTTCTGTTCTGGACCGCATAATCTGATTGTGCATTTGCTCATTCAAAATGCGTTGCCGCTCCAATTCATGCTTCTCTTTCATTAATTCTGCTTCTAATTTCGCTCTTTCCTGACGCATATACAGATCTATCTGCTTGCCTTGTAAATCCATCTGTTGCATTTGCGCTTTTGTCGCAATGTCTTGCTGCTTTTCTTGCAAATTCATTTCCTGTTCTGGATTCATTTGCTGCTGCTGTTGTGCCATCTGTTGTTGCTGTTGGAATCTTTCACTCACGCGATTGAGTAACGACGCAGGTAGAGGCGAATAACGCAACAAATCAAGCATGATATCTGGTGTAATGGCATTTTGAAGCAACGGTAACAGCTGGGTGATAATACCGAAGGTACGTTCTTTCTCATTCGGGCTGGTCGGTGCATCATCAACAACAATATCATAATCTACACTCATCACTGCTTCACGGGTTAAGGGAATATATTGTGCATTCTCTTCCCCTGATATCCTCACCAAACGACCATCTGACAAATAATTCTGAATCAAATGGAGGATAATCTTTCCTTGCCGCTTACGATACAAACGTAAGCCATCAAACAAACAAGCAAGCAGATTGAGACTTGATTGACGCCTTTGTGCTTCAAGAATACCTGCTTGTGTCACTTCCCTTGTGCCAATAAATTCAGGTGATAAACCCGTAACCTGATTGATTGCCTCCTTTGCTTCATTAAACAGCTGGAAAAAACCTGCTGGAAACTGTGCTACAGGTTTGGGTTGGATTTTACCTTGTGCCAATGCGTTAGGTTTAGTCCATGTAAGACTGTCTGCTCTTGCAAGACTTCTTGCCGCCTCTGCCTCATTCTCAAAAGCCCCCCGCTCTGCCATGATACCACCCTTGGATTGGCTATTGAGAATATACATAATCTGACTAAAGTACTTATTTGCCCAACGTTGCGGGTCTTTTGTCGGTCGCACAACACCATAAAACTGCCGGTTGATCTTATCAAAATAACCGGTAATACACTCCCAACCCAATTGACCAGCAGGAACGAGCGGTTGATCAGGCTCTAACAAAAGCTTCCTGCCCAAAAAGGCGCGTTTCACAACCTTTTTATTGAACTGAACCCCTTGAATATCCGGCATCATACAACAAAGCTGTTCAAATTCCTCCTTGCTATAATCACGAAGTTCTCCTGTCTCTAAATCAGGTGCCTTGTAAGCGGTTTCGTGTTCAAACCAACGGCATTCAACAAGCGTGACCATTCGTCGACCGTTCTCAACATCAACGCTTTTCTCATCACTGTAATATTCAAGATCATTATGGTGCACCCCTTCATAACCAACACCATCTCGTGCCCAATCTGCATTCAGTTCTGTCCAATGGGATTTTGGAAACATTTGCCTTGCAACTTCCAAAGGCTTGCGGTCAACATACCACATCCGTTGCGCATCGGTTAAATTTGGTTGAACAGAGGCACTGTCCCAAACCATTTTCAACGGGTCTAAACGCGTGATAACCGGCTCCCCATCAGGATTATTCTCATAATCAAGCCGTGTATCGGTCCACCCCATTCCACAAATGACAGCATCCTGAAAAGCATCGGAATCGGCATATTCTGCGTGTGCCATATCACGAAACCATTCCGCTGCTCCGGTAAGCAGTTCACTTGGCAACGCCTTGCCTATTTGTCTCGGAATAAACTGCACTTCTCGTTTGTTATTGCGTTCAGAGCCTACAACTGCATTCACAAGCGGGGCAATCCGGTTAAAGGTCATAACAGGGCGGCGTTGCTCTTTTAAAACCGATAAGTCCTTCTCATTCCACTGATCACCATTGTAGAAAGCAAAATCTTCACGCGCATGTTCACGCCATTTATTCACATGCTCTAAATCTTCTTTGTACCAACTGACAAGCTTGCGAAACAAACAGTCACTGGACAGATCAGAAGCCTTGCCGTCTTCCTGCTTTAAACGCTCGTCATCTTGATCTTGCATCATTCTGCCATCCATGAGGTGCTCTCATATTCTCTTTTACTACTATAGGCTGCTCGTTTCTGCCTTTCTGGTGGTGGTTCATAAGCAACACACATTAAGCCAAAGGCATCTGCCCCATGACTTGCCCAATCATGCTCTGCGCCCAAACCAATATTGCGCTTCTCATCCCATTTCTCGTGATACCAATTCAGTGCTTTGCGCCCTGCTACGGTCGTCTCTTCGTTAAACCAAATTGACGGTAATATCCGTCGCACTGCCTCTATACGCATCTTTACAGCACCGGCTCCCTGATTGGGAATAACCTGCGTTTCAAAACCCGCATCATTCAAGGCGCTCTCAAAACTCACATTGTGCACACGGTCTCTGGTCGCACCATCATGGGGTAACACCATCAACGCCTTCTCATAGCCATTTTGACGCAACCAGCCTATGTGCTCCGATAACGGTTGCCCCTGTGCTTCGTAATAATCAAGGACCCTGATTTCGCGACCTACAAACTGTGCTATCCAGATTGCCGTCGCATCTGCCTTGGCGCCCGTGCCCCCAATATCCCAAAAGGCTCGTATCTGCATCAAAGGGTCACGAGAAACACGCCCTATCCGCCCCTCCTGCTCGGCTGCCAACATCTCTTGTTGATAATAAGCACCCTGAACAGCGGTTAAATACCCCCCTTCCCAAATATGCTTATAGCTCTCTGGACGGTTCCTCAGATCATCCAAACGTGCTTCATTTAAGATCTTTGGGAACTTCGGATTATCTGACCAGTTGATCTCAACACGCTTAATCGCCTCATTATCGGAAAAGCGAAACCGCTTCTCAACCGGCGCATTCTCACGCAATGGGTTCCACGTCACCCATAATTCTGCACGCCATCCCTCACCTTCCTCACGTAAAGTCGGTATTAGCGTTTGCCAAGCTGTCTCAGTGACCGGTTCCGCCTCATCAACCCAACAAAGCAAAATACGCCCCATCGACTTAATGCTTGCTATATTACGGTCTAGACCTGAAAACTGAAAGGCGATACGACCATCACGAGACTTAATTGAAGACTCCCCAACCTTATAATAGTCCTTTAAGAAATCATGGGCTTCAATAGCGCGTTTGATCTCCTCCAAAGAACTTTCTGCGAGCGAATTCTGAAATTGACGTGCACAAAGGATAGTCCCCGATATCCCTCCCATACCAAATTGATAGCCCTTTAAAGCCGCCATCAAGGCAAATGATCTTGTCTTGCCTGAACCCCGCCCTCCCCAAGCCGCACGCACTGCTGCCGTGCCTGAAAAGATTGGTATCAGTTTTGGTACTATCTTAATCTGTCTTATCGTCATCGATTAAAGGAGCGATTTCAACACGCCCTATGATCTTTACTGCTCCGCCGTCCTCACCAGTAACCTGTAAAGGCAACACCTTACCAAGCAGTGCTAAATAAGCAGCGGGGCAATCCATTGCTTGCTTTTCCAAATAAGAGATTAAACCCTCATTGCCTATTTTATTGCCGGCATTTTCAGCAGCCCTCACCACTGCCTCTTTTAAAATGCGGGTCATTTTATTGGGAACGCCTTTAACACGCCCTATCCCAGCTCTAGGTGGTATCCATTTTCTTTTGACTGCTGGAGTTGGCTCTGTATTTTCTGATGTCATAAAATACTCCCTCCCGATAATAAAAAACCCCGCATTTGAGGGGATTTCCTCATTGCACTGCCCCTCGTCTAGATACAATACGACCAAGTACAGTGCTGTCATTAAATACGATTTGCAACACATTGTCAACATCAAAATAACACATATTGATATATTCGAAGGGAATCAGTTAGACAATGGTATAGAGATAACAATAATACAGAAGTAATATGTAATGATAGTAAATGAAGATGATTACTATAGAATTCTTGGTGTAAGCTACGAATGCAATGATAAGCAGCTAAAATCTGCTTTTCGTAAGTTAGCTATGCAATATCATCCTGATCATAATCCTAATAATAAGGAAACTGAACAAAAGTTCAGAAAAATTTGCGAAGCCTATGAAACTCTTAAAGATCCTCAAAAAAGAGCTACTTATAATCAGTTTTATCATGGAACTCTTAAAAATGATCATACAACTTTTGAAAATAATAAAAGCGAAGAGAATGTAGATCTTATATTAAGAACGCCTTTTCAAAAAATAGCTTCCTTTGCTATACAGTTCGTGATTGGATTCATAATAGCGATTATAATATTCTGAAGTGCATTAAGAGCGACACGCAACGAACTCACAAGATGCGGTAGAGTTTGATCTTCTATAACAAGATACTGTATTGCTGCGTAGAGATTGTACTGTCTGTAGAGGCATTGTGCTTCTTTTAGTGCCTCTTGCATGTTTAAAAACTGCTCTGTAGCAAATTCTACCCATTTGTCTCTTGCCTTATCATCAGAAGAGGATGGCATTTCGTCGTAAATAGCGTTTGGCAAGCCTTTTGCACAAAGATAGTTGTTTCTTATCTGTAGATATTGTTGCGCAGCGTCATACTGATCTTGAGTAAGCACGCCTTGCAAACAAAGCCGCCCGATATAGCTACCAGCAAGTGGATTTTTTGCCTCTTGTAGCGTTAAACCAAATCGCTTAGCACGTGTTGTTAGTGCCAAGTGATCAACGGGTTCACGTGGTGTTTTTGCTCTTGAAATGCGTCCATTTGGCTCTCTTAACTGCCCTATAACCTTAGGGCGTCCCCTTTTTTTAGTTCTTTTCACAACACCGCCTTCTCACTAAAAAGGAACTTGATCATTTAAAGCATTTCTAGGCATATCAAGAGGGCGTTGATAGCTTCTATCGTACGGTGATGATACGCGCTCTTGATCATCATCATGTTTGCTGTCTAAAAGCTTTAAGTCACCTTTGTACTGAGGCAAGACAATTTCGGTTGTATAACGTTCAATACCATTTTTATCTTGCCATTTTCGGGTTTGTATCTGCCCTTCAATATAGACTTTACTGCCTTTATTGAGATACTGAAGCGCAATCTTTGCTAAGTGTTGATTAAAAACCACAACTGAATGCCATTCTGTTTTCTCTACTTTTTTGTTAGTGCTTTTGTCTGTATAGCTTTCGCATGTTGCGATACGAAAATTAACCACCTCAGTACCATTCTGCATTGTTTTGCTTTCGGGATCGGCACCAAGATAGCCAATTAAAATTGCCTTATTAAGCATTTGCTTGATATCCTTATATGAAAATAAAACCTTACACAACACAACGAACATTACGCTTGTGTTACAATAGCACATTATGGGTTGTATTTACAAATGAAATAACGATAACTCACTGAATCTAAAGAGTGAATCCCATTTTTTATTTTTTAAACGGCTTGCATTTTTATACAGAATGTGCCATATTATGGTCGATTATTTACGGATCAACAAAGATAGGATAGAACCGTGTCAAAATTAATTGGCACGGTTTTATTTTATGCAATTGCACAATAAAAAAGGCAACGTTATAAAAACGCCGCCTAAATAGAGCCTTGCCTTATCAAACAGACAAAATCATTTTGAGTTTCGCAATTTTTAAATAGCATCATTTTAATCAAAACACAACATCATAATGATGAGATACAAAAAAGCCCTGTCATGTAAAAACATAACAAGGCTAGTCAATTTCTTAATGTTTTTACGATATCATACTCTTTTTAAAAGTACAATATGATAAGAATAAACTTGTTTTTTATCCACAATTTAGTTATATAAGCAGGGAACCAACATGTATTGCAAAAGAAAGCCGTGTCAAAACTAATTGGCACGGCTTCATTCTTAAAGGGGATAGTATTTTAACCTAAAGAGCGGCTAAAAATGCAACGCTATAAACGTTGCGAATTAACAGTAGCATAATTCATTTTGAGATACAAATTGATAAAAACAATATTGCGTTTTTACACAAAATATGTAATTTGTTTGTGGTCATTGTTATTTTTCTTGTGTAAAATGGTTTTTGCAGAAATGCCGTATCAATTCATTTTGGTACGGTTTTTTTTGTTCTAGACTCTTGAATCTTTTATGCATTTTGTGTACAAACTGATTATAGTTTTTTCTCTTTTTTTATACCTCCTTTTTCTTAAACTTAAAGCCGCGTCGTTATATGACACGGCTTTTTTTTGCACTAAGAAAGGCGCCCCCCGCGCCGTGATTTATGCTGCTTTATCATTAACACAAATATCTTCACATATTATTTGATTGCCATTAACCACGGCATTGCCATAAACTTTAACATCCTTTTCAATAACCGCCTTTGCATAAACCCTTGCATTATCAAAAATATGAGCACCATCACATATAAAAGCAGACCCTGAGACTTTAGCATTGCCATAAACAGAGCCATAAACACGTGCACTATTCCAAACCTTGGCATTGTCATAAATTTTTGCATCTATAGTAATAAAGGCTTTTCCATAAACCACGGCATTATCACAAACTTGACCACAAATTTTTGCATCACCATAAACCTTTGCATTGCCATTAATTACGCATTTTCCATTAACCCAGCCTTTACCATGAATAAACATTATACCAGCAACGCTAGCATTTCCATAAACCTTTGCATTGCCATACACATGGGTATCATGATTAAAAACTTTAGCATCATCACTAATGACAGCATTTCCATAAGCTTTAGCATGTTTAGCAACAACGGCTTCATTACGAAGTTTTGCATTTTCAGACACGACGCCATTGTCAGCAACCCACGCATCATCATAAACCCAGCAATTACCATCATGCGAAAGGTTGCTTTCATCTTCAATAAAACCGCCTAAATCACCAGCCTTTACATCATCAAAATCTCTTAAAGCTTTAATGCGATAAAGTTTTCTAGGCACAACTTTACCATCCTTATTTTGGTAAACTTCTTTAATTTCATCAGTAAGTTCATATTTTTTAGACACATCTGTAGTGGTCATAGGGAGCTCCTAATCTAATAGTCGATAAAATTTTGAATGAAAATTTGAGAGAGGCGCCCCCGCCGCGCCCGCCGTTTTAATTAAGCAGATTGCGCAATATCATTTGTTAAAAGGCGCTTTGCTTCATTTGTAACAAATTTGTAATGATAAAGCTCTGTTTCCAATTCATTTGCATGCAATAAACGCCTCATTATCAATCCTAATATTTTACCAATTCCCTCAGATGTTCTTAAAGTTTCATAAGAGATAACCTTATCTCTAAAAAACAAATCATGTTCTATTGCTTGGTTTTTTAATTCATAAAAAGCTTTAACGAGTGCTTTTTTGAAAGCGCGCACCGTGTCATTATTGCGCATATATGTCATGAGAAGAGTTGCTTGTGATTCATTGAGAATAGCGATTTCTCTCTTTTGCCACCCACCGTTTGTTTTAAAGGGTAGGATTTCAAATCCAACCCTTCCAAACTCTTCAAAATCTTTACGATTATTGCGTACTAACTGTATAACTGTTTTATGCGTATTACCCACGCCCTCTGCAATTTTGAGAGAAGTTGTAACTGCAATACCATCATCGTTGATTGTAACTAGATTTTGCATGGTATAAAACCTTTCTTGTAAAATACGTTTCTTATTAAAACCCCTATAAAGGGCATCGGGTGCTAAGAAACACGGTCACAAGTCCGTCGTTACACCTTTCCTTAGAAAAGGTATTGTATAGTGTAACCACACCCGATGTAACCAATATATGCTAATAATAGCATAAAAGACAATCAGTATTTTAACGGCAGGGGAATAATCTTATCGTGATTAACCCGCTTGTGATTTTCGTGTTTCTTAGGCACTTGTGATTCGTTTAACATAAGGATTTATTAGTGTCAATATGAATTTTTAAAATTATTACATATTGTTGTTTTGAAAGGGTCGCATTTCAAATTCTATCCTCTGTTGATCTCAATGCTTTCACGGCTTTTTCTATTTCCCTGTCCATATCATCATCTTGTGAATAACTTACCTCACCATCATCTGTAATTTTACAAACCAATGGTTCATAACCTTGCTTCGGTATCGTTTTGTTTATTTCGTCTATCAATGCTTCGTAATTCAATACTGATGTTGGTATGTTACCACCGTATAGCCATGCTTTCACTTGCGCTTTGGTACTGTAATCTGCATTTTGAGGTATCTCGTGATATTGTCCACCTTGCAATTCCTCATATTCTCTAGAGCCATCCTCATACTCGTAAAGATTGTAAAAACATTCACTAACTCCTAATCCCCATGGGGCATGCCCTCTTGCCGTTGCAATAAACTTTTTCTGCGGTTTTTTACGTTTTGTTAAGAACAGATCTCTAAAAATTGCCATGCTTTTAGTCCATAATTTTACCTATTGGTCTATTTGCCTCAAAAATGACTGTACAAAGCGTTTTTAAATTTTTATGTGGTTTGTATCAAAAAATCTTTAAATCGCTTTGTACGGTCTCTTTTTGTCGATTTAAACACATATCAAATTGCAAAATGATCAGCATTTTTCACTATTTTGCTATCTCGTCTTCAAGACCCTTTAAAACTTCACTCAGCTCTTTTTGAAGCTTTTCTAAGCGCTCTGGTGCTAAAGGTGTCTCCTTTCCTTTGTCCTGTCTCTCAGGTTTTTCAAGGCTCCTAACGATGTAATCGATATTCTCGCGTATGTTGCTTTCAAGCTTTTCACAGTAACGATAAAAATCGGCTGTTGATGGCATAAAAGTTGCGTTTAAACCTTCTGCTTTGCCTCTCAAAGCGTCCTTTGTTGCCGTTTGCAATGCCCAGCTGCTTATACCGTCAAGGGTATAAAAATACGCAAGTGCTGTTGCTTTTTCATCATATTCTGATGGGCTTTTGAGACCATTTGATAACACAAGATACGTTGTTTGGATTTCCTCTTCAGTTGCTTTGTTCTCAAGTTCTTTCAACGCATCATTGGCTAGTGAGGTAATTCGCTCCGCTTCTGCAATCGAGGGTTTTTGTCCCTGTAACCAAAGGAATGGTGGTTCTTTCATCGTCCTCGAATAAAAACTTGTACGCACTGTCTGAATTTTTGATATCGGACATGTATTGTGCAACTCGATAAGATTTGCCACGCTGTTGTTCTGTTTGTGCAATATTGGGTTTTCCATAATTTCTTCCTTTCGTTAAATCATCAATAGCCCTTCGCACCCAATTGCGCCATGTTGCTTGCCAATTGGTTTTGGTTGCATTGGCTCCGGTTTTTGAACACCAGTAATCTCGGAATTTTGCGATTTCGACTTTCACACGTTCTGGAGGCAATCCCTCTGCAATTGCGAAATCGTAATCCGGTTCAAAATCGTCCGGTAATCGACAGCCGCGGTCAGTTCTAGACGGCTTGGCTTTTTTGGGAATGTTTTCTTGCTCGTGAATAGCAGGTTGATCCTCTGCTACCGTTTCGATTGCATCTGCTAGCTTTTCGCAATCATGATCTTCTGATGGTTCATAAGCCTCATCAACAAATTCGCTATTTTCAAAATCGCAATCGTTTTCTTTTTTTGATAACACGATAGTGTTATTTTTTTTATTATATATGTTAATGTTATTGTTATGTGCATCGCCAAGCATAAAATTTTCTGCACGAGCATCATTTTTTGATGCATATGCATCATTCGATTGTGCACATGCATTTTTTGATGTGTGATTTTTATGCTCATGCATTTTTTGTGTGTTATTTTTCTCCTCATCCCATCTTGCTTTTGCTGCTTTTGCTGCTTTTACTGAGGCCTTGCTTAAATTTTCATTGGAATTATTGAGTTCTTCTTCAACTTCTAAACTCCACAAACGTCCATCTTCTAAACGTATGATTTTTTTAGTACAGAGCAAAGCAGTAAGTGCTTTATTGAAAGCCTTTTCTGAACAGCCAACATAACGAGATAATAAGAAAGTATCCTCGTCAAGAGGTTCATGTGTTTTGCGCATAAATAAACTGAGAGTAAGATAAACAGCTTTTTCCATCGGTTTCATACAAGAAACATCGATTATCCATTGATCAGTATTAAGTCTTGTCCAAGCCAACTTAGTTGACATATTTCACCTCCATTTCTTCATTATTATTAAAGGCAAAACTGTCTAACTCTTCACTGAGGCTATTCAGTTCCTCTTCAACTTGTAAACTCCATAATCGACCATCTTCTAAACGTATTAGCCTCTCATCACTTAATAAAAAATCTAGCGCTTTATTAAAGGCTTTTACTGAGCAACCAGAAATACGTGCTAATACAGAGACATTCTCACGAATTGGCTCTTTCTTCTTATACATAAGTAACACCAACATCATATAAGTTGATATTTGATGTGACGTCATTCCACTAGCATCAGATATCCAATCTGAAGGAAAACAACGAACCCAAGCTAACTTAGTTGACATACTTTCCCCCCTTGGCTCCAATATTAAGGGAATACTTACCTAGCTCTTCACTAAGCGATTCAAGTTCCTCTCCAACTTTAAAACTCCACAAATGACCATCATCTTGAAGAATGAGGTGTCCAGTTTCCAATAAATACTCTAGCGCCTTTTCAAATCTTTTTACGGAACAACCAGTAAAATGAGACAATGCTCGTGTATCATTCAAAATAGGTTCACCAACATAAAGCATTTGCAACCGCAATTTGAGATAAATAGCGCATTCAATCGCTGGTAAACAAGCAATATCAAGAAGCCATTTATCTGCAAAAAGACGCGTCCATGGAAATTTAGTTAACATGCATTTCTCCTGTTTTATGCTTATGCCATCTCGCTATCGCTGCTTTCGAAGCGCGCTCGGTAAATCTATTATAACCATGTTCAAAAGAGGCGGACCCATGCCATAAATCGCCATTCTCTAAACAAGCGATATGATCCGTGCTTATTAAAACATCTAATGCCTTTTTAAACGTTCTTACTGAACACCCACACCAGCCTGCTAAATAAGACGCATTATTTACAAGAGGCGCTTGCTTTTCTGTCATAAGCAACACTAATGTTGTGTAAACGCCTTTCTCCGTTGCTTGTAAACCTGTAAGCTCTTTTAAAAACTGATTGGAATAAAATCTTACGCAAGGAACTCTACTAATAGACATTACCGTCCTCCTTTCCTTTCACTAAATATAAAATTGCTAAAGCATCCGCTTCATTATCATCCTTAGGCTCGTGTCCTTTGATACACATTGCCTTAATCATCTCTTCTTTTGAGGCATTCCCCTTTCCCGTCGTTGCCTTCTTTATCGTACTAACAGGGATGCCTTCATAAGCTATCTGATGATGCTCGCACCATGTTGCTAATGTTGCTAACAAACCACCGTAAACATGCGCCGCATCTGTACCAACATGACGCCTCACCTCTTCAAAATACACGGCATCAATATCACCAGCTGTTGATTTCATTTCTGTAAGCCATTGCTTAAAGCGCAAATAACGCATCCCACCGCCTTCAAAACGGCGTGATTGAAAATTGACCGTGCCACTAAAGATGTGACCATCCACACCACGTATTGCCCACCCCGTTTTGGTACCTAGATCAAGACAAAGAATTGTGTTATTCATCACCGATATTCAATCAAAATGTATTTTATGAAATTATTTTTCAAAAAACGAAGAAAGAGATAAAATTAACTTCAATGAGCTAAAGACATAGAAAAATCTTTTTGGAACTTCTAATTAAATAGTCTGTATTGCTGTTCAAGCCCTTCTAATTTTTTATGTAAAATTGTAAGCTGCTCTTCCATTAAAGTTTTCTGTTTATCTATTAATTTCTCTTGATCTTTAATTATTGTATCCTTGGCATTAATCATTTCATCATTGTGCTCTATCTGTTCTTGTAGATCAGAAGCTTTAAAACGATAGTATACAGCCAACATTGTAACCACAATAATTGGAATGTTTCTTATGATATGACCTATAATAAATGATGCTATATCTTCCATCTCTACCTCCTCACTTTTTCTTCTTATGGGATGGCGCTTTAATTGCTTTATCTTTTGAATTTCGTACTTCACTCTTAAGACGGTCATCATGCCCTATCTGTTTTGCTTCGCATTCCATTAAGAAAACAAGACAACACACCGCATGTGCCAAGTGTGATAAATCACTCTCGCCATCCTTCGTTTCTCCACCAAACCATGCGAATAAATGACGCAAAGCAGCGCCGTAAAACCGGCTCCAATCCATGCCATTACGCCAATTGTTTGCTCCGTATTTCTTTGCTCCGAATTCTAAAACTTTACCGATTTCAATCAGTGTTGACGGGGGGATAAGGTCTAAACGTGCCTTGCCATCATCTGCCTTATGCGCTTCGTTTGTGCTCTGTAAAACAAGATTACTTGCTGCATCATTATAAATCCGCGCTTTGTTAAAAATCCACGCATCATAAAGAACCGTATTGTTAAAAACCTTAGCGTTCTCCATAATCCAAGCATTACCGTAAACCTTAGCATTGCCATAAACCTTGGCATTATCTTTAACCACTGCATCGTCATAAACCTGAGCATCATCGTAAATCCAACAGTTGCCATAATGAGAGAGGTTTCCTTCATACTTTACAAAACCACCTAAGTCCCCGACTTTAACATCATCAAAATCTCTTAATGCTTTAATACGATGAAGGGTTTGACCAGAAACTTTGATTGTTTCATCAGTGAGTTCATATTTCTTTCTTACAGTCATCATTCTCTCCTTAAGACTGCAAAGCGTCGCCATGTTCACGAGTGCCATTAGCACTGGAACTTTTTACAAATTCAGTCATTGGGGGGGGTTGTTTATTCCATAAAGATTCCAAAAGGTAAGCAACCGTTCCTCTTGAAGGAACACCATACTTCTCCCAACGCCATACTGTTGATTTACTAACACTCAATAACGCTGCCATTTCATCCAACGTAAGATTAAGGTGTTTTCTTATTTTTTTTGCATCTATCTTATTCATAAAAAATAATATGCGTTATGAGTATATTATTGTCAAGTCGAAATGCATACCAATTTCATGCAATATGAGTACACATAGGAATTTTAAAATGCTTGATAAAATAACAGATCAATCATCTAGATTAATGAAAGCACGTTTAATACGTGGTTTTAGGAGTGCAAAAGCAGCAGCCGAGTATTTTGGATGGAACTATTCTAGTTATATACAGCATGAACAAGGACTCCGTGGTATATCACGCGCATCTAAAAAATATGCAACAGCATTTAGAGTTAGTGAAGGATGGTTATTAACTGGAGAAGGAGATGGCCCCTCCGTTCCAGCTCCTGATTTTGCACAAACTATTGATGCAAAAATCATTGATCTGCTACAAACAACAAGTCATCCAGATAAAGAAGCAATTCTTCACCTTTTAAACCGCTTAAATTCTGAAGAAAAAAAATAAAAGCTTTTTTCCTTTCATAACTAAAAGCAGAAACCAGCTGCATTATTTCATTATCTAATTCCATAATTCATTTCCTCTCTCCTTTATCAAAAGCATTTTTTTACACCGTTTAAAAAATATTCATAATGTATATTTTTTTGATTGACATATATGCATTATGCGTATAAAAAACACCATACCAGAAAAAAAAATGCCCTTGTCAACAGGCATTTTATCCAAAATGTTCTTTTCCAACTTTTTTCATGGAGGCTGTTGTGAACAAACCAGTTTTTATAAATCCAGACGAAATCCTCTTAGTGATGAGTTCTGATGATAGAGATAACATTGCGCAATCCGGTCCTTTTTACGAAGAAACCGATATCATAAAATTTATCGATAATTCTTATAATGCCGTGAAAATCTTGAGAGTAGAACCAGCAACTAATCGTTGCGAAGATATCTCTGAAGATATCGCAGAGTTCTACATTAAAGAACGTGAACAACAATGCTTTGATGGCGTCATAAATCACGACTTTATTAAAAACAGCGCTGCATACGGTTTTTTTTTAGACGATATCAAACAGCTTGAATATGAAGATAAAATGTACGGGTCTTATGAAAAACAGCACCGTTTGCGCTTTTGTGATGTTCTTTAAAACTATGAGGGGCGTTTTTAAGACGCCCCCTTTCATAAAAATCATAACAAAAGACAAAGCATGCATTAAAAGGATTTCAATATGAATAATTCCCCCTTAACAACAATGGCAAATAAATACGGTTTCTCTCATGATGAATTTCGAAAAACTATCGTCAAAACTTGTATCAGTTACAATTTCTCTGATGAAGAATTCGCTGCCTTTATTTCTGTTGCTAACACTTATGGTCTCAATCCTTTAACTAAGGAAATCTACGCTCTCCCTAAAAGAGGTGGTGGCATTATTCCCGTGGTTTCTATCGACGGGTGGATTAAGATCATTAAATCTAATCCAAAATTTGATGGTATGACCTTTCAAGATCAACTTGATAAAGATGGTAATCTCATTGCTATCAAATGTGCTATTCGTCTCAAAGGCATTAAAGACCCTATAGAGGTCACTGAATATCTAGCAGAATGCAAACAAAAATCAGACACTTGGCAAAAATATCCAGCTCGCATGTTGCGTCATAAAGCTACCATACAATGTGCTCGCTATGCTTTCGGATTTTCAGGCATTTATGAAGAAGATGAAGCTGCTCGTATGAATAACACCATACAAGCTCCTTTGGTATCTCACGAGATGCTTATGCAAATCAGACAATTAATGGAACAAACTCTAACAGAAGAAAAAAAAGTGCTCTCTTTTGTAAAAGCAAACAGCCTTGCCGATATGTCTGAAGAACAAGCGCAAACAGTTTTAAACGGTTTGAAGAAAAAACAGAACTTACAAATCATTGAAACGCAGAAATTACCATCTCAAGAACAAAACGACGTTCCTATTCAAGATGCAGAATATATTCATATCCAAGATATCGAATATGCACAAACCAACCAAGAACAGACAGCGGCGGTGTGAGATGGAACAAAGATCTGCACAATGGTTTCAAGCACGATTAGGAAAAGTTACCGCTTCTAATGTGTACAACATCCTCAGTAAAACAGCTAAAGGATTACCAACAAGCAAATATGAAGATTACAAAATCAAACTCATTACAGAGCGTTTAACAGGTGAAATAAGCCCCCATTATGAAACAGAAGATATGAGATGGGGCATTGAACATGAGGATGATGCCTTGCAAGAATATGGCTTCATTTATGATGCCAATATCATAAAATGCGGCTTTATACCTCATCCTAGCATAGAAATGGCGGGGGCTAGTCCTGATGGGCTTATTGGAGAAGATGGTCTAATCGAAATCAAATGCCCACGTTCCGCAACCCATATGCGCTTTTGTATTGATGAAGAAATCAAACCTGAATATCTCGCACAAATGCAATTCCAAATGGCTTGTACAGGGCGACAATGGTGTGATTTTGTAAGCTATGACCCACGCTTTACACATCAATCATCTCACCTGCGTATGAAAGTCAAACGTGTCCACCGTGATGATGAACAAATTAACAGCATTAACCAAGCTGTTGAAGCCTTTTTAACTCAGATAGAGCAAGAGATACAAAAGATCTCGACAAAAGCTGCTTAACCTTATGGGGGTGCTTCTCTACAGCCTCCAAGCACCCCCACCCTCTCATAATTATAATAAGAAGGATTGCTTTAAATGAATGAAGAAAAATTAAAAGCCTCAATAGAAAAAGTAAGTTTATTCGAACAAGCTTTACTATCAATGCGCTTGCAAAGGCTCGTCAATATACAAGACCTCTCAATTTATCTTGGAATGTCTATGACCTATATTAGAGAGCTTGTAAAAGCTGGTGCTTTCCCTAAACCAATACAAGAAGGGCGATACTTAAAATGGGATATCGTTGAAGTTGATCACTATATTGAAAGCAAAAAGGCAGAAAGAGACTCTATAGAATTACCATCACTATCGTAACAATCAACACCCAGTCACAAAAGACGCCCACTGTTCTAAAAGAACACGGCGCTGTTCTAAAAAATCAGTTCTCATATAGGCTTTTGTGACTGAATTTCCCACTGAATGAGACAAAGTAAATTCCGCAATTTCAAATGGTGTTGATGTTGTCTCTGCTATCCAATCACGAAGACTAGATCTGAAGCCGTGAGGGCGATAAGCAATCCCTCTATCTCTCATAAATTTAGAAAGCGTCATATCAGATATAGGCTTTCCAGAATTTCCAACAAACAAAAATCCATTTTTTTCGATTCTTTTTGCTTTTTCAATGATAGCAATCGCTTCATCTGTAAGCGGTACACGAAAATCAAAAACCTTTCCAACTATCCCCTTCATATTTTCTTTTGGAATTGTCCATATTGATTGGTTAATCTCCTCCAGCCGTATATGCCTAATTGGCATTGAACGAACCCCCGTTAAAATTAAAAGCTTTAAGGCTAAATTTGATACAATATTATCATCTAACGATTGATAAAAAGCCGGAACTTCTTTCCATGGCATAGCCGGAATATTTTGAACATTTTGAATAAATTTTCCCAATAAGGCTTTTGCTTTTGGTACCAATTGCATATCCACATCTATACCACGTGCTGCGGCATGTTTTATCGCAATATTCAAACGCGATAAAGCTTTGCTTGCTGTTTCGTTTTTGGTTTTCCAAATAGGGGATAAGCACTCTTTTATATCAATCTGCGTCAATTCAGTAATTGCTATATCTCCAAGCTTAGGAAAAACATGCAATGTAAGAGGTGTTAACCACCTTGCTGCTGTTCCTTCATTCTTCAATTCACTTTTCTTGGCTTCAAAAGCGCTTAAAACAATTTCTCTTAAAGAAATACTATCAATCGCCCGCCGTAATTGTTCATTTTTCCTTTTACGAATCGGGTCAATACCTTGGTTTAAAAGATCACGGCAAGCTGTAGCCTTAAGCCTTGCTTCTTTTAAAGATACAACGCTACAAGAGCCTAATCCCATTTCACGACGTTTTTTATTGAAATCGAATCGAAAAACCCAACGTCCTTGATTCTGCGTTGTTTTAATAAGCCATAGTCCAGCTCCATCCGCATATTTACCTTTAGGTAAATTTTTTACAGATAAGGCGGATAATCTATCACGTGTTCTTGTTCTCCTAATCACTTTTTAAACCACCTTTTGAACCACCTTTTGAATTGCGCTTTTGACAGATTCATCAGATATCAAGGTCGTATATAAAAGACAATTAAGTAAATAAAAACAATAAAATAAGATAAAAAACAACATCACGTGATATTGTAGAAAATCCATAACTGGTGCGGTCGAGAAGACTCGAACTTCCACGGGTTGCCCCACAGCGACCTCAACGCTGCGCGTCTACCAATTCCGCCACGACCGCACGGAGTAAAAAAGCATATTAATTTCTGGCTTTAACAAATCATAAAGCTAGGTACAAGCCTATTTTTTCTTTCCTATGATTTATTTTTCCTAAATGATAATAGCGCAATGAAACATACGCTGGTTAATTATAATCTTTGCACCATCTTCATAAAGTTATCCTGTACACCTTGGTCTTCCTCATAACAACCACGAAAGCTTGTTGTAATTGTTGTCGTACCTTGCTTTTGAATTCCTCTCATAGCCATGCACATGTGTTCAGCCTCAATCAACACCGCAACACCACGTGGCTGTAAATGCACTGTCAAAGCATCTGTTATTTGAGCGGTCATAGCCTCTTGTGTTTGTAAACGACGAGAAAAAATATCTACAACACGGGCAATTTTTGAAAGGCCAACAACTTTTGTATCAGGAAAATACCCAATATGAGCTCTTCCAACGATGGGGATCATATGGTGCTCACAATGTGAATAAAAAGGAATATTTTTCATGATTATTGCATCATTGTATCCTGAAACTTCTTCAAAAACTGTATCTAAGATTTCTTCAACTGATTTGCTATAACCAATAAAAAGCTCGCGATACGCTTTAGCTACACGTCTTGGAGTGTCGACAAGTCCTTCTCGATTTGGATTTTCTCCCATCCATAACAACAATGTACGAATCGCTTCTTCTACCTCTCCAAAACTAGGACGCTTTCCAGATAAAAATGGATCTACCGAACCTCCTTTAACAACATCTTGCATTTAAAAACTCCAATTTTACCCTCTAGCAAAGGATTTGCTTCATATCTATTATCAATTTTGTATAATCTCTATATAAGCGAATGAAAAGGTTAAGCAATAAAAACTCTTAAAATTTCAGGTAAGAGCTCATGATTGACAATCTCTATAGTAATAAAATACTTGAACATGCCGCCCATATAAGCAAAATTGGACGTCTTAATAATCCGGATGCAACATCAAAAAAACACGCACAGCTTTGCGGTTCAACAATTACTATAGATCTAAAAATAAAAAACAATATCGTTATAGATTTTGCACACGAAGGACATGTATGTGTACTAGGACAAGCTTCAACTTCCCTTTTAGCATCTCATATTATAGGACAAACAACACAAGATCTTAAAATGTTACGTAAAATTATTTATCATATGCTAACGAAAGATGGTCCACCTCCTCAAGCTCCTTTTGAAGCATTTTCTTGTTTGCAACCGATTAAAAATTATCAAGCACGTCATACATCAGTCATGCTTCCCTTTGATGCCGTCATAGATTGTATTGAACAAATTGAGGAAAAATAAATGCTCACATTACAGTCCCGACAAAAAAACAGAAAAACGCGAAATTATAAGGGGTCTTGGCGAAAAACACCTGGACGATTATTGGGTATTTTCTTGATCCGTTTTTATCAAATAACACTTTCCAGCCTTATAGGAAACCAATGTCGTCATGCACCGACCTGTTCAGAATATATTTATGAAGCAATCGCACGCCACGGACTATGGGCTGGTGCATGGATGGGATTTTTTCGTATCCTACGTTGTGGTCCATTTGGAACATATGGATTTGATCCAGTCCCGCCCTCTCTCGAAAAGAGTTGTTGTTTTTATAAACCTTGGCGTTACTGGAAAATTTCTACAAAACACGATAAATAATTCTTTTCTTTTTCCATGCCTATTGATAAAAAAAGTCTATAAGCTTTAAATTAAATATAATTTAGTTTTCAGGAAACCATCCGCAACCGTTAGCGGAATTGGAGTAAAAGGGTGTTTTATGTCTTGTTCTGTTTCTCTTTCTTTTCCTGATGGTTCAAAACGTGATTATCCTAGCAAAATGACTGGCTTAGAATTGGCTGAAACCATTTCTAAATCACTTGTAAAAAAAGCAGTCGCCTATAGCCTTAACGGAATCACTCGAGATCTATCAGATCCATTAGAACAATCTGGTCAAATAGAAATCATTACCCGAGAAGATCCACGTGCTCTTGAACTCATCCGTCATGATTGTGCACATGTGTTAGCTGAAGCAGTACAAGAACTCTTTCCTGACACACAAGTGACAATTGGTCCTGTTATTGAAAATGGTTTTTATTACGATTTTGCACGCCAACAACCTTTTACATTGGATGATCTCACGGTTATTGAAAAAAAAATGCGTGAAATTATTCAACGCAACAAACCTTTCAAAAAAGAAATCTGGTCTCGTAAAAAAGCAAGAGAGGTTTTTTCTGAAAAGGGCGAACTTTATAAGGTAGAGCTTATTGATAGCATTCCTGAAAACCAAGATTTAAAAATTTATTATCAAGGTGATTGGTTTGATCTTTGCCGTGGCCCACACATGCAATCTACTGGGCAAATAGGCAATGCTTTTAAACTGATGAAAGTCGCAGGAGCTTATTGGCGTGGTGATTCCAATAACCCAATGCTCACAAGAATTTATGGCACGGCATTTGCCAATGAAAATGACTTAAAAGCTTACCTACACATACTAGAAGAAGCTGAAAAACGTGATCATCGCCGCTTAGGACGTGAAATGGATTTATTTCATTTCCAAGAAGAGGGGCCAGGAATGATTTTCTGGCATAAAAAAGGCTGGAAAATGTTCCAAAATTTGCTCAACTATATGCGTAGGCGTCTAGATGATCATCAATATGCTGAAGTGAATGCACCACAAGTTCTCGATAGATCACTTTGGGAAATATCTGGGCATTGGGGATGGTATAAGGAGAATATGTTCAAAACAATTCCAGCTGCTGAGGATTGGGATAATGAAACTGTTTATGCTCTTAAGCCAATGAATTGCCCTGGTCACGTACAAATTTTTAAACATGGTTTAAAATCTTACCGTGATTTGCCTATGAGGCTTGCTGAATTTGGTCTTGTCCATCGTTATGAACCTTCGGGGGCTCTTCATGGTCTTATGCGCGCACGCGGCTTTACACAAGATGATGCACATATTTTCTGTACAGATGAACAGTTAGAAGATGAATGCCTCAATATTAATGATTTAATTTTATCAACTTATGCTGATTTTGGTTTTAAAGAAATCAGCCTTAAGCTTTCAACACGTCCAGAAAAGCGAGTCGGATCTGATGCGTTATGGGATCATGCAGAAAATATCATGAAATCCGTTCTCAAAACTATTGAAACAAAATTTGCCGGACAAATCAAAACCAGTATTCTCCCAGGTGAAGGTGCATTTTATGGTCCAAAATTTGAATATACATTAAAAGATGCTATCGGTCGCGAATGGCAATGTGGAACAACACAAATAGACTTTAATCTCCCTGAACGTTTTGGCGCATTTTATATTGATAAAGATTCAGAAAAACGCCAACCTGTTATGATCCATCGCGCTATTTTTGGATCAATGGAGCGTTTTCTTGGTATATTAATCGAAAATTTTTCTGGACATATGCCACTTTGGCTTGCCCCTGAACAAATCATCGTAGCAACAATTACATCCGAAGCAAATGAATATGCAAAAAAAATAACAGCAAAACTTAAAGCTGCTGGGCTTTCCGCAACATTAGATCTTCGTAATGAAAAAATTAACTATAAAATACGTGAACACTCTTTACAAAAAGTTCCGATAATTTTGGTATGCGGCAAACGTGAATCTGAGACGAATAGCGTAAATATGCGCCGCTTAGGAAGCACAGATCAAATTCCCTTGTCTACAGAAGAAGCAGTTAAGCAACTCACGAAGGAAGCGACACCGCCAGATTTGCAGCGATTAATAAATACCTAAAAAACACGCAAAAAAATAAAAAGGATTATTGTTATCGTACCCTGTCAAGGGTGCGTTTACATTCAATTAATTCAAACAGTGTTTCCTGCAACAATGCTTTATCGGTTTTGTCTTTATGTGTATTAACAGACCCAACAGATGATTCTTCCTCATTCCTCATAAAACTCAAAAGCCCAAAAGAAGATTTTTTAGGTTTATTATGAGAATTTTCAAAAGATTGTCCGACCTGTTTCTTCTCTATTACAACATTCATAGCATCAAGATCACCATTACCAAATGCAGTAACAAAAGCAATACCATTTTCCTTCAAAAGGCGCTGCACACCTTTTATGGTATACCCCTGATCGTATAACAACTGCTTAATACCATTGAGCAAATCAATATCCGTCGGACGATAATAGCGCCTGCCTCCACCACGTTTCATTGGTTTTATCTGCCGAAAACGCGTCTCCCAGAATCGCAAGACATGCTGCGGAATCTCCAACAACTCGGCGACTTCGCTAATTGTGCGAAAGGCATCAGAGCTCTTATCCATTTTGCAACACCTTATCTAAAACAATACGAATGTTTCCACAATGTCTCATCAATTTTTAATTTCTCAACAAGATGAGCCAAAAATAGGGCTATACTCTAAAAATAAAAAGCCTTTTGTATAAAACAGAATATAAAAGCCAATCTACTCAATTTTTTTTACAAATATCAAAGATTATAACAGCATTTATTGATGTTATGTTTTTTGTCTCACACGATGCGAATCCAAAACTCTTTGTTTAAGGACATTAGCAGCCTTAAATGTTACAACACGTCGTGGCGGGATAGGCGCTTCAATACCGGTTTTTGGATTGCGTCCAACACGTTCATTTTTACTACGAACTTGAAAGGTTGCAAAAGAAGAAAGTTTAACGGCCTCACCTCTCACAAGGGAATTGCAAATTTCATCCAAAACCAACTCTACCAAGGCTGCTGATTCAGTATGTGACAAGCCTACCCTTCTACAAACTACGCTCGCTAAATCTGCACGCGTTACTGTTTTACTTGTCATTATAACCACCTATTTAAAAATTAAAAATTACAAAATGACTTATACGTTTTATTCAAATATGGTCAAGCGACTACAATCTACCAACGAATAAGAGTTGCTCCCCATGTAAATCCACCACCCATAGCTTCTAACATAACGAGATCTCCTTTTTTAATTTTTTCATCATGAACAGCCATTGTTAGTGCCAAAGGCACTGATGCCGCAGATGTATTACCATGTTGATCAACAGTAATCACAACTTTATCGATAGCAATTCCTAATTTTTTAGCCGATGCTTCAATAATACGTTTATTGGCTTGGTGAGGCACAAACCAATTTAATTGTAAAGCATCTATACCAGCAGCAGCAAAACAATCATCAACAACATCGGTTATCATACCAACTGCGTATTTAAAAACTTCTCGTCCTTCCATACGTAAATAACCCGTTGTTTGTGTTGTCGAAGGCCCACCATCAACATAGAGCTTATCTCTATACGCACCATTAGAGCGCAATTTTGTAGCCAATATACCACGATCAAGCGCTATATCACTCTTATTTTCTCGTGCTTCTAAAATAGCAGCGCCTGCACCATCACCAAATAAAACACATGTGGTGCGATCTTTCCAATCTACAATTCGAGAAAAAGTATCAGATCCGATAACTAAAACTCTTTTAACTGCTCCGCAGCGTAAATAAGCATCTCCTGTTGCTAAAGCAAAAATAAAACCAGAGCAAACAGCCTGAATATCAAAAGCAAATCCATGACTCATTCCCAAAGCATGCTGAATTTCAACAGCAGAAGCAGGAAAAGTACGGTTTGGTGTTGAGGTTGCTAAAAGAATACAATCAATATCTTTTACTGTTAGACCGGCATTGATAAGTGCTGCTTGCGCAGCCTCAATTCCTAAAGAAACAGTTGTCTCATTTTCATTGGCAATATAGCGTTGATGTATACCTGTACGCTGCACAATCCATGAATGTGATGTTTCAACAAATTTCGCAATCTCATCATTAGATAAGCTTTTTTTTGGCAAGGCACTTCCTACACCACGCACAACCGATCGAATCATTTATCCCCACCTTTTTTTGTTACATTTTGTACTTATATTACAAAATCTTATCATAATCTCTTCTCATTTATTATTTCTTCACCTTCTTGATCAAAAAGTGTTTCTTTATTCTCGTGGAACCGTCGCAAATCAGCCGTTATTTTTTTTAAAAGTCCATTATGAACCATCTCATAACCAACGCGGATAGCAGAAGCAAAACCTTTAGAATTTGCACTCCCATGACTTTTGATCACAACACCATTTAATCCCAATAATACCCCACCATTTACCCTATCTGGATCCATTTTGTGTTTCAGCGTACGAAAAGCACTCCGCGATAAAAAATAACCGAGAGATGAAAAAAAAGAACTACGCATAGCGGAGTTTAAAATCTCCGCTATCTGTCGCGCAGTCCCTTCTGCGGTTTTTAAAGCAATATTACCAGAAAACCCTTCTGTTACAACAACATCTACCGTTCCCTTACCAATGTCGTTACCCTCAACAAATCCCTTATATTCTAGTCCTTCTAAATGCACTTCGCGTAATATCATTCCGGCCTTTTTAATTTCATAAAGACCTTTAACCTCTTCAACACCCACATTTAAGAGACCAACACTTGGCCTTTCAGTATGATAGAGAGCACGAAACATACCTGCCCCCATAACTGCCAAATCAACCAACTGATTAGCAGAGGCACCAATCGTTGCTCCAATATCTAAAACAATACTTTCACTGCGAAGTGTTGGCCAAATACCAGCAATTCCAGGACGTTCAGCCTCTGCCATCATTTTTAAACAAAAATAAGACATTGCCATAAGTGCACCTGTATTTCCCGCAGAAACACAAGCATCAGCATCGCCATTTTTCACAGCTTCAATTGCATACCACATTGATGATTTACCACGTCCATTTCTCAGTGCTTGGCTTGGCTTTTCATCCATACGCGTATAACTTTCTGTAGGATAAAAATGAGAAACAGAAGCTAAAGAAGGGTATTTTTTTAAAACCGGTATAACAACTTCCTCTACCCCATAAAACAGAAAATAAATATTTGGCAAATATTTTTGTACAATTGCTGCTCCTGCAATAGTCGCTTCCGGACCATAATCACCGCCCATTACATCCACAGAAATTCTAATCACGCTTGCATATCCTACATTTTTTTATTTGCGCTTTTAAACGCATATTATGATTTCTTGCTATTGAACAACCACAAAAAACATACCACGCAAAAAGAACTCTGCAGAAAATACTGTTTTTATAATGCTATACAATAGATAATTTTTTTATGTTTTTATAATCACTTCCAACTTTTTAAAACAGAAAATGGTGATAACTTTTGTTCAATTTTTTCTAAATTTGCAATCCTATGCATCTCTACCCCCTCTTTGCGTGGATAATGATTAATAGACAACTCAAAAAATTCTTCCATAACGGTACCAATATCAATCTTATCACCGTAAAAGACTTCTGGTGGATCTAGCCCCTCCGCATCTAAAAACAACTCTCCTGTATCCTCTGGTACTTTTGGCTTCATCAAATTTGAATTTTCAGGAAGCAAAACAATCTCAATATTTTCACGAAGAATATTTTCTAATGGCTCTAATGTGACAACACATAACTGTATTATACGAGCCCGCAATAGCCCCTTTATACGTACCCCGCGCTTTTTCCACGGAAAAATATGAAATTTTCCCTCACAAGATTTTACTTCAACCAAATCGTGATTCTTAGCCAAATGAGTGCACTCTTGCTGGTTTGCACAAATAGAAACCCTTATACCCTTAGCAGGCAAAGAACGGACTGATATTGGATATGCCAAAGCAAATGTCATTTGAGGAATATTTTGAACATTCATTAAGGTCTCCCGAATAGAGGGTGGCATGTACAGCAATTTTATTGAGCCAATGTACATTCCATTCATTTTTTTCTTTTCTAAAGCAGCTCTGTATGGCATAATTTACTTTATAACAGGGAAGCTCAATGTAAGCTAGGCAGATTAAGCTAAAATGAGGAAAAACTTGAGGTTGCCTTTTTTCGTAATCTAAGTGATAGGAGATATCATTGTTTCAAATGTCCCACATAGCGGTCTTGGTCAAGCGTAAATTATTAATGAGTCTGTCAATAGCAAGCATAATAGCAGTTTCGGGTTGTAGTATTCTTAACTCTTCAGGGACAAGCCAGACGTATCAAGAAGGTTACGTCCTTGATAAAGATGCTCTTAGTTCTGTTTCCGTTGGTTCAAGTCAAGAGCAAGTTATTTTAAGTTTAGGAACGCCTTCTCTAAAAACAAAATATGATAATGAGGTCTTCTATTATATCTCACAAACGCGCTATCGTGCGATGCAATTTATGAAAACAAAAATTATTGACCGTAAAGTTTTGGCTATTTATTTCAATAAGAATAACCAAGTTTCTAAAATAGCACATTATGGTCTACAAAATGGACAGGTGTTTGATTTTATCACACAAACAACCCCAACCGCCACAAAAGAGCAGCCTTTCTTGATACAAATTATTAAAGGTCCTGCAAATTTGCCAACGCATAATTAGGTTATAACGAGACTATATGCAATTCTATCACTCTCAGAGCTAATCGTTACCAGTTCTGAGAGTGCTGGGCTTGCGGAAATTTTTTAGCAGCGAATTTTTTTGGCCATGCTATCAAGAACCGCATTAACCAGTTTTGGCTCATCGCCTTCAAAAAACGCTTTTGCTATATCAACATATTCACTCATAACAACAGCAACAGGCACATCTTGACGGTTGATCAACTCCCATAAGCCTGCACGCAAAATTGCACGGAGTATAGAATCAAGACGTGAAAGTGACCATTCAGCAGAAAGCTGTTGATGAAGCATCGGATCAAGTTGTTTTTGATCTTTTACAACGCCCGTTATAATAGCCAAAAACCATTGAAAATCGGCATCAAGATACTGATCTCCATCAATATTTTTTCCTAAACGATAAGCCTTATATTCAGCTGCCGTTTCCATAACTCCAGAACCAACGATATCCATTTGATAAAGCGCTTGAACTGCAGCGAGTCTTGCTGCTCCACGTTTATTGGCTGCACGCGAAGAATATTGGTCTTTTGTCTCAGTCATATTTAATGACTCTCTCCAAATTTCTTTTTCAGAGCGATCATACATAAAGCAGCTTTAGCGGCAAAACCACCTTTATTTTTTTCATCCTGTTTGGCACGCACCCATGCTTGTTTTTCATCTTCAACAGTTAAGATGCCATTTCCAATAGCCAAGTGTTTATGAACAGTTAAATCCATTAATGCACGACAAGAATCATTCGCAACAATTTCAAAATGATACGTTTCACCGCGAATAACACAGCCAAGAGCGACATAACCATCATAAGATACCTTACTATTTTTTTCAGCAAAGACTATTGCTGCTGGTATTTCTAATGCTCCTGGAACTGTTACAATATCATAACTTGCTTCAGCTTTTTGCAAAGCATTTACTGCACCTGCAAGAAGCGCATCAGAAATCCCTTCATAAAAACGCGCCTCAACAATCAATAGATGCATTTTTTTACGTGCCTCTTTCATCATAACAAAATTCCATAAGAAAAATTAATCAAAAAATCTAGACTTCTACAGTGCAAAATTTTAAGAGCTGCAACAAACTTTTAACTTACACATCTATCCCTTTAAAACCAGAAAACTTTGCAATATAACGAGCCAATGGATCGATTTCTAAATTGACATGATCGCCAATTTTAGCTTGCCCCCAAGTTGTCATTTCAAATGTATGACGAATAATAAGGACATCAAAAATACAATCCTCAACACTATTAACAGTTAAAGAGACGCCATTGAGTGCAATAGAACCTTTAGTTACAATAAAAGGGACAAATTGTTTTTGAACTTGTAGAAAAAAACGAACGGCATCCCCTTCATTTTTTTGGTCAATGATTTCAGCCAAGCCGTCAACATGACCAGAAACCAAATGCCCCCCCATTTCATCGCCTAATCGAAGGGAACGCTCTAAGTTAATGTAAGTTCCTTTTGTCCACTGTGCAAGATTCGTCAAACGCAAAGCCTCTTCCCAGGCTTCCACAACAAACCAGCGCGTATTCGCGTCTTTTGATCCTCTCTCAACGAGAGTCAAACAAATTCCTGAACAAGCAATTGATGCACCAATTTTTAAACTCTTCAGTGCATAATGCGTAGAAATATTTAAACGGACCCCTTTTTTTAAAGAGTGGATATCTTCAACATAACCGATATCCGTTATAATCCCTGTGAACATAATGTCTTACGCCTCCATTTATAAAAACGGTCATTTCCAAACATTCTTGTTTCAACCTTATGGAATTGCGAGAGATAATTTCCAAAATGAGGAGCTTCAATACGATTTTTTCCCAAAATAACGGGAGCATAAAAGCATACCAAATGATCCACACAGCCAGAATTTAAAAATTTTTCCCCTGTCTTTACGCCTCCCTCAAGTAAAACACTATTGATTCCACGTTGATAAAGCATCTGTAAAAGAGCAACAGGTTGCATACAACCATCATCCATTGTTACCGAATACACAGAAACACCATACTGTTCCAATAATGTTTTTTTGCTTTTCTGTGCAAGGTTTTTATCACAAATAATCCATGTAGGAATTTTTGTTGCTGTTTGAACAACTTTTGCATCAAGAGGGATACATAAATCTGCATCCAAAATAATACGTATGGGCGAACGCATTTCCATCCCTGGCAAACGACAATTCAATTGAGGATCATCCGCTAGTATAGTACCAATACCAACGAGAATAGCATTATTCTGAGCACGTAAAATATGCGTATGGGTATGAGAAATCATTCCACTAATTTTGATTCCTCCCTGCCCCTTTTTTCCTACACCATTATCAGCAGAAATTGCCATTTTCAAAGTAACAGCACAGCGTTGTAACCTCCTTATACACCAATGTGTACATAACGCTTCAAAAGCTTCTTCAGCTAAAACGCCTTCAACCACTTCAATACCAGCCGCACGTAAAAGAGCAATCCCACGACCATCAACGCGCTTATCTAGATCAGTCAAAGCAATAACAACCCGTGAAATACCTGCATCAATAAGAGCATTTACACAGGGTGAAGTTTTACCATAATGCGAACAAGGCTCTAAAGTCACATAAGCAGTAGCACCGTAGGCTAAAGCCCCAGCCATGCGCAAAGCTTGCACCTCAGCATGAGGCCTTCCATCAATGGCTGTTACACCATAGCCCACAATGGACGCCCCTGCACCATCCTCGTTTCGCACAATTAACGTACCAACCGAAGGGTTCTCACCTGTAAGACCAACATGACGTTCTGCTAAACGGATAGCAGCGGCCATAAACCGCTCATCTTGTAATTTTTTATTCATCAAAACGAGATTCTGTATCCGTTACACCCTTTGACAACTCGTCTATAATATCGTGAAAATCGCTTGCATTACGAAAATCTCGATAGACAGAAGCAAAACGAATATAAGCAATATCATCAATGCTTTTTAATGCTTCCATCACAAGACAGCCAATTTTTTCTGAAGCAATCTCTGGTTCTCCTAAACTCTCGAGTTGACGGACAATACCAGAAACGGCTCGTTCAATATAGTCTGGATCAATGTTGCGTTTACGCACAGCTATCTCAACTGATCGCATTAATTTATCACGATCAAAGAGCTCACACCGCCCACTTTTTTTAGAAACCAAGAGCTCACGCAACTGAACACGTTCAAAAGTTGTAAAGCGACCACCACAAACAGAACAGACTCGGCGGCGGCGAATAACCGCCCCCTCTTCTGCAGGACGAGAATCCCTCACCTGTGTATCTTCACATTGGCAGTAAGGACAACGCATCCTTTTTGTATCCTTAACAAGCAGTAAGATAAGAATAAAGAGGAAATTTATTGGTTATGTCTCTTACCTTTTCCTTAACAGCCATTTCAACTGCATGATTTTCTTCATCACCTTTTGATCCTTTAAGACCATCAAGAACTTCTGAAATAAGTTCGCCAACTTGAATAAACTCTTTTTCTGAAAAACCACGTGTCGTCGCAGCAGGTGACCCCAAACGAATTCCTGATGTTATAGAGGGAGTTTCAGGATCAAAAGGAACACCATTTTTATTACAAGTAATATGCGCCCTTCCCAAAGCCAATTCAGCACGTTTTCCTGTCACATTCTTGGAGCGTAAATCAACCAACAGTAAATGGTTGTCTGTCCCACCAGAAACAATATCAAAACCATTGCTCTGTAATGTTTTTGCTAAAGCTTTTGCATTGGCAACAACATGAGCGCTGTAACTTTTAAAAGAAGGATGCAAAGCCTCTTCAAATGCAACCGCCTTAGCCGCAATCACATGCATTAAAGGACCACCTTGAAGACCTGGAAAAATCGCTGAATTCATTTTTTTGGCTAAAGACTCATCATTTGTTAATATCAATCCCCCACGCGGACCTCGTAGCGATTTATGTGTTGTCGTCGTTACAATATGCGCATGCGGAACAGGAGAAGGATGAACACCACCAGCAACCAAACCAGCAATATGAGACATATCAACGAGGAAATAAGCACCGATTTCATCTGCAATTTCACGGAATTTTTTCCAATCCCATAGACGAGGATAAGATGAACCACCTGCGATAATAAGCTTTGGTTTGCGTTCTTTTGCAAGTCGTTCAACTTCCTCCATATCAAGAATTTGATCTTCTGGACGCACGCCATAGGAAACAACATCAAACCATTTTCCTGACATATTGACCGGTGAACCATGTGTGAGGTGACCACCAGCATTTAAATCCAACCCCATAAATGTATCACCCGGCTGGAGTAAAGCTAAAAAGACGGCTTGATTCATCTGACTACCAGAATTAGGCTGAACATTCGCAAAAGCAGCACCGAAAAGCTGTTTTGCGCGTTCAATTGCTAAGTCTTCAACAACATCAACAAACTGACAACCACCGTAATAGCGCTTTCTTGGATAACCTTCCGCATATTTATTGGTTAAGACTGACCCTTGTGCTTCAAGAACCGCTCTTGAAACAATATTTTCTGAAGCAATCAACTCAATCTCATGTTGTTGACGCTCAAATTCTCCCCTAATTGCCTCAAAGATTGCACCATCAGCAATCTGTAATTTATCATTAAAAAAGCGCTTTTGTGTGTCGTTTTCTTGTTGAATCATAAAACACATTCCTAACATTAAAAAATAAAGTATTTAAACGATAACACAGCAAACCGTGCAAACCAAATATTTTCATCCACTTTCATCTAAAAATGATGCAAACATTTACTTTATTTCTTTGATCTATAAACAAAAAGACATCTTCCCCACAAAAAGAAGCAAAACAGAGACAAGTTTTTTCTTCCCTCTCATATTTTTATAAACAAAAAGATCTATAATCTTAGGAAATTCAATAATTTAATGACTATCATTTAAATTGGTAATAATTTAAAACAATTGATAATAGGAGAAGAAGAATACGACAAAAAAAATTAATTCAAGGAAAATAGGCAAAGAGAATGGTAACGAAAGTTTTTATTGATGGTGAACATGGAACCACCGGATTACAAATACAAAAACGATTAGCCGAGCGTGTAGATTTTCAGTTACTCTCTCTTGATCATACACAGCGACATAACATTAATATTCGGCGAGACTGTCTTGATCAAACTGACATTGCTATCTTATGTCTTCCAGATGATGCCGCACGCGAGACAGTTCATTGGCTTAAAAATAATAAAAAAATTAGAATTATTGATAGCTCAACAGCCCACCGTGTTGCACCAAATTGGGTCTACGGTTTCCCTGAAATGACTGCAGGACAAAAAGAACGTATCCAAGCCGCTCATTATGTAAGCAATCCTGGCTGTTATCCTACCGGCGCAATTAGCTTGATTCGGCCACTCCGTGAAGCAGGCCTGCTCGATGCTTATTATCCTATATCAATTAACGCAATATCCGGCTATACGGGTGGTGGAAAACAATTAATTGCACAAATGGAAAACCAATCTCATCAAAATGAAGTTTTGGACAATTATTTTATCTATGGTCTCAATCTTGAACACAAACATGTGCCAGAAATTAAAACCTATGGACAAATCAATCACACCCCCATTTTTTTACCAAGTGTTGGTCGTTTTCCTCAAGGAATGATTGTAAATATTCCACTTCATCGCCATCTATTGACAAAATCAGTAAATTGTTCTGATTTACGTGAGATTCTTGAAAACCATTACAGTGGACAAAACATTATATCTGTTGCCTCACAAGAGGAAACAGAGGCTCTTACTAAACTCAATCCTGAATGTTTAGCACATAAAGATGGAATGAAACTATTTGTGTTTGGCAATGAACATGAAGGAATTTTCAACCTCTGTGCTCTGTTAGATAATTTAGGAAAAGGTGCGGCTGCAGCTGCGGTTCAAAATCTCAACCTCATGCTTTCAGAGTATTAAAACTTCTCTGGAGACAAATTTCATTCAACAACAGGATATGCCCCTTTTGTTGCACGCCAATGTGCAACTGAAAAACACAATACACCTAAGGCAACACTTTGGTGAACAAGCCCTAAGCTTATGGGGACTTCATGTAATAATGTGAGAACACCCAACATTGCTTGAATGGTTATCATAATACATAGAACAAACGCACGACGAGAATGGGTTGAATGAGGAACATTCCTTTGCACATATAAAGTATGAATAACTGCTGTAATAAATAAAAAATAAGCAAAAAAACGGTGAATAAATTGAACAGTCAAAGGATTTTCAAAGAAATTGATCCAAACAGGATTATGCTGCAATAATCCATCAGGAACGATCTGACCATCCATAAGGGGCCATGTGTTATAAACTTTTCCAGCATGGAGCCCTGCTACCAAAGCACCCAGATAAATCTCAATTAAAATGAGGATAACAAGCCAACCAGCAAAAGACTGAACCTTTTGATTTGCTGGTTTTTCTGAATAATGCGCGAGTCCTCGTGCTAAATAAGTAACAAAAATAATAACAAAACACGCTGTTATAAGATGAAATGCCAAACGATATTGGCTGACACTTGTCAAATTACTCTGACCAATGCCTGAAGCCACCATCCACCAACCAATAAAGCCTTGAAGAGCAATAAGAATTGGTACAACGGCAAGCTGAAACAAAATATTTTTTTCAATACGTTTTGTCACCCAAAACCAAATAAGACCGAATAAAGCCACAAGACCAACTAGACGCCCAAGAACACGATGAGCCCATTCCCACCAGAAAATGGTCTTAAAAGCACTCAATGTCATATCGCGATTAAGGAGCTTATATTGCGCTATCTGTTGATATTTTAAAAATTCCTCCTGCCATTGTTCTACACCAATCGGTGGAATGACACCATGAATTGGCTTCCACTCTGTTATAGATAGCCCTGATCCTGTCAAACGGGTAGCCCCGCCCACTAAAACAATAGCCAAACACAACAACAAAATAGAATAAAGCCACACCTGAATTTGTTTTCGATTTTTCTTTTGCAATGATGTTAAAATACTATCGTTCAATTTTTTTACTGTCATCTCTAATTGCCCCACGTTTCTCTCCAACCACACAATTCATTTCAAAATCTAAACATTATCAATCTTAGTATTTTTAATATGTACTACAACTTTATGAGAAGACAAGCACAGCATTAAAACGTGTCATTCGTAGCTTACGACATTTACGACGCAACCACACGATAAACAGTTTTTGGAAACTTATCCACCATTTGCATCATCCAATCCTGTTCGTTAAGAGCAAGACTACAAATATAATAGTCTGTGAGCTCCGCAAATTGATCAAATCCATATTTGGGTTCACTCGCCATTTCTAAAATAATAAAATCATACTCTTTTTTAAATTCTTGTAAGAGATGAGGAATCTCATTTGAAAAATTTTGTGCACAAACAGCACTTGTTAACCCTTGAGGAAGAATATCAACGCCGGTATCATAATCGCGATAAATAACATCATGCAACTGGGCATTTTTCGTTAAAATATCACTCATTCCGCGATGGGGACCAATAACTTTCTCTATTTGTTGACCAGAAATATCTACCAATAAAATTGTTTTGCGTTCTTTTATAAGATGTAAAGACAGTTTTGCTGCCGTTCTTGCCGCTTCTGTTCCAATTATGGAAATAACTGTTGAAGTACGACGTTGCAAAAAATCGGACAATCCTTCTATTGTAATAAAAGATTCAAAATTTTTTATTTTCTTAGAGATTAAAGCGCCTTCATTATTTTTAAGATGATCTTCTTCTGGTTGATCTTTTTTTATTTCAGATTTTATTTCAGAGCGTCGATAAAAAAACAACATTCCGCCTAACAAAGTAATTAAGCTCGCAAAGAGGCTAATAATAACACTTTTTCCATAAAGCTCCATAAAAGAAAGAGGAACAACTGTTGTTGGTGCAACGACGTGAATCTTTATATTCTGCAACAAAGAAGAGGTTTTGTTCATCCCTTTATTTTGCGCATCCATAACTGTTGTTATTTTATTTTCAAGCTCATCAAACATTTGTTTCAAAGATTGAGACTGATCTTTTACAAAAAAGCTCATTCTTTTTTTGAGCTGTTTTTCAAATTCCGTTGCAATAACCTCATCTGAATGAACTTGATGAATAATCTGTAAAATTTTATTCTCTAACTGATGAGAAATCACCTCTAATTCTGCCGTCATTGCCTTAATTTGAGGATGTGTCCACCCTAATTGCGCAACCATATGCGCTCTTTGTGTTTCCAAAAGGTCACGCTTAGATTCTAGTGCAGAAACCATCGCATTATCTGTAATAAAGGATAAAGACAATAAAGACTGTCCATTTTCGCGCATCATATTAATAGTTGAATTTAAACTTGTTAAATGAATACGTTTTAAAGCGGCTTGTGTTAATTGTATAGAAAGATCATGAAGCTCTTTTTTCCTTACATTGTCATAAATAAAAGAATCAACAGATGCGTAAAATTCCTGCACGATATGAGATATCTCAGTCTTACCATATTGTTGACCAACCTGCTGTTGCATGAGCAATGATTTTTTTTTCTGTTCTATAATTGCTTGTGAAAATGCAGAAAACCAAGTTTCCAATCCATGCTGGGCAGCTTGAGAAGTTTCCGCTTCAAAAGCAAGATTGATAAAATCGCCATTACGAGATAAACGAATATTGTCATGAAAACCTTGCTGCTGAGCAGAATCTGAAGAAAAACTCTGTAAGCTTGAATTCCTTAGAAACATAGGCTGTGAAAAGAGCAAGGCAAGGATATTGTTTTGTTTATCCGTTGGTAATGGCTTTCCTACAGAATCAGAGAATGAAAAAGTCAAGCTTGCTCGATATATCCGTGGCTGAATGAAGTAATACATCCAAATGGAAAATGTACACAACGCCGCTAACAGCAAAACGACAAAAATATTGCGTATGACCGTGTGTACAAACAGTCTTTTCTTACCTTTAAGACTCATTTTTATTTCAACCAGTAAAATACTTCATATTTTTTTATTAAGAGAAAGTAGTAACTATCCTCTTAATTTTACGTCATATTATTCTGCGATAAGAAAAACGTAACAATTAATAAAAAAGAGAGAAAAATATCTCAAAAAATTTAATTCATACTTTGCTTGATAGAATCTAGCTGTTTTTTTGCTTCAGAGGTAATAACTGCTCTAATGGTCACTGACCCATCCTCATGCCCTTCTTGCCTTATTTCACCAGAATTTGCATAAAACCAATCAATCAGTGACATTTCGTGAGGTCGTAAAAGACATTCAACATTTTGCAGTTTTCCAAAAATTCGCTTTTCAATTGCCGTTAATAATTGATCAAGTCCATCACTCATGAGCGCCGATACCATGACTGCAGGATTTAATCGCGTTTTCATGCTTGTTTGCAAAACCCTCAATGCATGTTCATCCAATAAATCAATTTTATTCCAAACTTCTAGGATATGCTCTGTATCATCAATATCGATACCAAGACTTGAAAGCACGTCTAAAACATCTTGAGCGTGCGCACGATGATCAAGATCTGACATATCTCTCACATGAAGAATGAGATCAGCTTCAACCACTTCTTCAAGGGTTGCTCTAAAAGCTGCAATCAAGTGCGTTGGTAAGTTAGAGATAAAACCTACAGTATCAGATAAAAGGATAGCTTTTCCATGAGGAAGAATAACCTTACGCAAAGTGGGATCAAGCGTTGCAAACAACATATCCTTTGCTAGGACATTTGCACCGCTTAAATGATTAAAAAGAGTTGATTTTCCTGCATTGGTATACCCTACTAATGCAACAACAGGATGAGATGTTTTTTTTCTCTTTTCTCTATGAAGAGCCCGTGTTTTTATCACTGTTTCTAATTCGCGTTTGATACGAATAATCTTTTCTTGCAAAACACGCCTATCCGCTTCAATTTGCGTTTCACCAGGACCACCTAAAAAACCACCTCCACCACGTTGTCTTTCCAAGTGTGTCCAACTACGCACGAGCCTGCTTTTCTGATAAGACAAATGCGCCAATTCGACTTGCAAAACCCCTTCTTTTGTCCGTGCACGATCTCCAAAAATTTCAAGAATCAAAGCCGTCCTATCAATAACTTTACAATTCCATAATTTTTCTAAATTACGTTGCTGCACTGGTGTTAAAAAATAATCTACAACTGTAAGCGCAATATCCTCTTCACTTATATAATGGGTAAGTTCATCTACTTTACCCTTTCCAAATAATGTTGCCGGACGGAGCGTAAAGATATGCACGACTTCATAATGAACAACTTTCAACCTTATAGCACACGCTAACCCCAATGCCTCTTCGACTCGAGAAGAGACTGATCGAATCCTTGCATCATTCTCACTGTTTTTTCGAAAAACTGGCACCAGAACAAGCGCGCGCACTTGTTTTTCAATCTGTGAAGAAAACCCTCCTAATCTCTCATTTTCATTTATCATGATGATCTCAGCACTTTATAAAATGGGATCAGAGGTCTAAAATTTAAAGTGATTTGTTTATTCCGAACTTTCACCTTCAAACATTTGTACAGGCTGTCCGGGCATAATTGTAGAAATAGCATGCTTATAAACCAATTGTGCATGTCCATCACGACGCAAAAGAACACAAAAACTATCAAACGAGGTTACAATACCCGTTAATTTAACGCCATTTACAAGAAAAATTGTAAGAGAAATTTTTTGCTTGCGCACTGTATTTAAAAATACATCTTGCAGGTGTTGTGATCGTTCTGCCATTTTTCTTACACCTTTATCTTGAATTGCATAAAATACTCGTGCACGCATATCGACTGAAAAATATCCAATTGTCAACGTAGGAGCTTCAAAATTTAGCAAAAGATAACTTAATATTCAACAAACATGATTCAAGACAACTGAAATATAATAGTTTACGAATACCTCTCAGTACATACGAAATTATTGCACTCTTTCCCTTATAAAAAAGGACATTTTTTGCATACTAAGATTTTGCCAATATCTTTTAAATGCACAACGTACAGTGTTGAAATAATAGAGGCTTATTCCTCTTCATTGAGACTCAATAGAAATGGTCAGGGGAGCAGACTCAATGCAATGATCACTTTATAAAATATGATAAGAGACCTCTACACACCGCAGATTTCTTTCCATATTGTGCATAACTCTCATTAAATTGCCCTTACTCCAATACAAAATCCCCATGATGCTTCCAATAAACGAAAGTTGTAAACAGCATTTTTATTTTTATTATGATAATAATAATATGTTGTTTTTATTATGTTTTATATCATATTAGAATGGGTTAAAGAAACCGCATTAACTTTATCTTGATAAGTTTTTAAAATTTTGCCTAAGGCATATTCCTTTCTAAATAATTAATGGTTAGTATGTAGGCATTTCTGGAGGAGAATGTATCCCTTTTCCATCTGTAAGAGTACGAGGCGAGTATGGCACGCAGAACCAAGTTACAAACATTTGACATTGAAGTTGAAGAAGCTCTCTCAAAAGCTATGAACTTTGATTTTGATGACTCTGCAATTGAAGGAATATCATCTGACAATTCTGAAAATGTCGTTAATGTAGATGAATTAATTCAAAAAATCGCAATGGCAGAAGAAGAAATTTTTGCTGAAAATGGTACTTCAACTCTTGTCTCCAATATTCATGATAACGCTGTGATTGATGAATCCGTCGTTGAACAGCTTTTTGCCTCGCAACCTAAACCTGATATTTTAGGTGGAACTGATCATAAGACATTACTGTCCACAAAACTTTTTCCTGCTAACGATGATATAACAGCCCCTGCAAATTTTAACTTATTAAAACAGCGCTCTACCTCCAGAATTTATTGGTGTACAACAGCGCTCAGTGCTCTATGGGCAACAGGAGGTGCTTTTGTTGCTCATAAACTAGCCCCTGCTGGGCTCAATTCCTTATCGAATATCACTACCTTTATAACATCTCCAGTAGGACTAGCAGTCGCAGCCGGAACAGCGATCCCTATTCTTATCTCTTGGGGGATTGCTCAATTAACAAAACGCTCAAATGAATTGCATAATATCGCTCTTCTTATGACAAACGCAGCACAGCGCCTTAGTGAGCCACAACATATCTCTGAAAAACAAGCTCTTGCTATAGGGCAAACCATCCGTGAAGAAGTAGCTGCCATGAATGAGGGAATCGAACGAACCCTTGGGCGTGCTGTTGAACTTGAAGCAATTATACAAGGAGAAGTCCATAATCTAGAACAAGCCTATGCTGAGAATGAATCACGCATTCACACATTGATTAAAGAATTGAGCAATGAACGTATAGCCATTTTGAATCATGCTGACCGCGTACAATCAACAATTAAAGGAACACAAGAACAACTGAGTGATGAATTTGGCTTAGTGACCTCTAAAATTGTCACCAATGTTGAAAAACTTGCGCAAACTCTTTCCCAGACTTTACAAAAACAGGGAGAAGATCTTGTTGCAAAACTCTCCTATGCAGGTGATGGCGTAACACATCAACTCGTTGAAAAATTTAACGAAACCACAACGCAAATCCAGCAAAAAAACACGGCGCTCTTTCACGAATTAGAAAAGAACTTTGATGGTTTTTCAGAACGTTTTGATAACAATGAAAAACAAATAGAAAAAACTTTTAATGAAACAGCAGTTAAAGCTGAAAGGCATATCGCTAACATTGCAGCGCATATACAAACTGCAACAGAGCAGACTTTCCAAAATGTTGGTGAAAAATTTAAAACGCTCGATGAATCCATTATTAATCGTAATAATCAATTTTTGCAAAATTTTGATGAAAAAATCATACAACTCGATGAGAAGGCATACAATCTCTCTTCTAAATTTGATAACATCACTTCAGAAGCAATTCGAGCTTTTGAAAACCGTTTAGCAACTGTTGATCTTTCTCTTAAAGAACACAGTGATTCTATCATCGAATCCTTTATTTCTCGTAGTCAAATACTCGAAGATAATGCTGAAAAACTTGGTCATTTCTTAGAGTCCCATGTCTTGCAAATTAATGAAAATCTTCAAGAAAAAACCACTGATATTACCGAAGCATTTACAAACGGACATGAAATTATTCTTTCTGCAATCGACAAAAGCAAAGAAAGACTAAGAGAGGAAATTCAACATGTCGATAGTGCTATTGTTGGTATCATACAAGAGCGCTCAAAAGACTTCAAATTACAGCTTTCTGATCAAAGAGAGCTGATGGCAGACATGCTTGATAAAGAAAAAAATAAAATTGCTGATACACTAAAAAATCAAATTGATATCTTAACTCAAAACACTTCAAGCCTTGGACAAGTTTTGGTTGACAATATGCAAATCGTTGATCAGCATGCTGAAAATCATGTTGCGAATATAGTTCAAAGCACAGAAAAACTACAAGAAGTCATTGTACAAAGCTGTAATACAACAAAAGAAGCTTTAGAAGCACAAGCGCGGAATATAGATATACGAGCTGATGCTCTACGTGATTCTTTAGCTATTAATAGTTTTTCTCTCAACGAAGTTCTTGCGGATCAAGCGCGTACACTAGAACAACGGATGGAAACGATCCATAATCTCATCGAAAAAAGTGATATACGTGTTGATGTTGCATTAAAGAAACAGATAGATTTGGTTGAAAATGCAATTACTACCAACAACAAGACTATTACTGAAACTGTTCAAAGCCATATTAAAAACTTAGAAAACCATGGCGAAATTTTAAGAAATACGCTCTCTCAATCGAGTGGTACATTCTTTGAAACCCTTGATACACGCATAGAATCATTTGATACTAATCTAGAAATTCGTGCACATAAGATTTTTGAACATGCAACCACGCTAGAAGAAACCTTATCGGAAAAACTTGGCCAAGTTTGTGAAACAATCGCAATGCAAACATCGGCTCTTGAAGAACGTTCTGACACATTAAAAACATCTATCATGCTCAATAATGAACACAGTCAGATAATTCAACAAGCGTTAGAAACAAACATTGATAAGATGCGGCTCACGTTAGAGGATTCTGTTAATAACATCAC